>NZ_ASZT02000108.1:0-18163 GCF_001006065.1 Sphingobacterium sp. IITKGP-BTPF85 | reverse complement strand
TTTCTATAATATGTATTTTGCTCTTATTAACTGCTGAAGTAAGCTCTTACGTTCTTACCTTCTACCCAGTTCATAAATGCTTTATTGACAACTTTATTTCCTCCAGGAGTCGGATAATTACCAGAGAAGTACCAATCACCTTTATGATCAGGACAGGCAATATGTAAATTATCTAAAGTCTGGAAAATCACTGTTACTTCAGCTTTCAAATGATGTGGCGTAATGATTCTCGCAATTTCATTTGAAATTTCATCATCTGTAAAGGGTTCGTAGATAGCTTTGACATAATTTTCTATTTCGTCAATATCTGCTGTTATCGAAACCAAACATTTTTGATATACTTCATCAATAATATGTGCTAAACCACGTTGTCTTAATAACGATATAGCTGCTTCAAAAGCAACAAACTCACCCATTCTAGACATATCGATACCGTAACAATCTGGGTAACGAATTTGCGGTGCTGATGAAACAATTACAATCTTCTTCGGATTCAGACGATCTAAAATTGTTAAGATACTTTGTTTTAAGGTTGTTCCTCTTACAATTGAATCATCAATCGCAACGATTGTATCTTCATGATCTTTAACAATTCCGTAAGTTGTATCGTATACATGCTGTACCATATCAGTACGATCAGCATCTTGAGTAATAAATGTACGTAACTTAGCATCTTTCACATTCAATTTCTCAAAACGAGGATGAATGCTTAAAATATCTTCTAACTCACCGTCATCAATCTTATCCGCTCTATTTAATAAGGCATCCTTTTGAAAATCTCTAACGTAGGTATTGATACCATCCATCAGACCGTAGTAAGATACTTCAGCCGTATTTGGAATAAAAGAAAATACCGTGTTCTTAATATTATTATCAATTGCATTTAATACTTGCGGACATAAAAGGCGACCTAATTTTTTACGCTCTTTATAAATATCAGCATCTGAACCTCTTGAAAAATAGATACGCTCGAAAGAACATGATTTTTGCTCAACAGGCTCTCTAAACATTTCTTCGGTAACTGTCCCATCTTTTTTTGCAATCAACGCATGTCCAGGTTTAATTTCCTGCACTTTATCAATAGGAATATTAAATGCAGTCTGAATAACTGGTCTTTCCGAAGCAACAACAAGCACTTCATCGTCTTTATAATAGAAAGCAGGACGGATACCGGCAGGGTCGCGCATAACAAATGCATCTCCATGACCAAATATACCTGCAATCGTATAACCACCATCCCAAGTTTTTGCTGAACGCGTTAAGATCTTAGGAACATCCAAGTTTTTTGCAATCAGAGAACTGATTTCAATATTAGAATAACCTTCTTTCTTAAACTTGTCAAATAAATCCTGGTTTTCGTCATCTAAGAAATGTCCAATTTTTTCCAATACAGTAACTGTATCTGCCTTTTCTTTTGGGTGTTGACCTAGCTCGTACAACTGTTGCAATAATTCGTCAACATTTGTCATGTTAAAATTACCGGCAACAACCAAATTGCGAGACATCCAGTTGTTCTGTCTTAAGAAAGGGTGACAACTTTCAATGCTATTTTTACCATGAGTACCGTAACGCAAATGACCTAACAATACCTCTCCGGTAAAACTAACATTATCTTTTAACCATTGTGTATCTTTAGATTCCTCCGGATATGCCTTGTGTACAGATGCAAACTTCTTTTGTACATATTCAAAGATATCAGCCACAGCACTGGATCCCATCGCTCTGTAACGAGAAATGTACCGATTTCCTGGCTTTACGTCGAATTTTATGGTCGCAATACCCGCACCATCTTGGCCACGGTTGTGTTGCTTTTCCATCAATAAGTACAATTTGTTTATGCCGTAGTAAGGCGTACCGTATTTTTCCTGGTAATAAGAAAGGGGCTTTAACAGTCGAATAAGTGCAATACCGCACTCGTGTTTAATTGAGTCGCTCATATCTTGATTTGATGTCGCAAAAATAGCAAATATTTATAATTAGTTGTATCAAAAAAAGACTCTTGTATTTAAAAATTACAACTAGAAGACAAGCAAAACTATTTGATTAGCTGTTGCAAAGCTACTTGCAATACCTTAACATCATCAACACCATCTAAATGTTTTAATAATTTGTGTGTTTTTGCATCGTAGATATACAGTGAAGGTGTTTGTGTAGGTTTAAATAAGCTGATAACTGTCCATTTTATCTAAAATAAAAGATACGTTAGGATGAGGTCTCAATTTCTTTGCAAACATATTTATAAATCCTTCCACATATTCGACATCATTCATGGCAACAAAGTAGAATTTAATATTTTTAAACGCCTGTAGCTGATCCGCTATCCCCGCCCCCATTTTCTGACAATGACTACAGCCCGTGTCATAGTAATTAAAAATGATAAGTCCCTCCTTTGGTAAATCGGACGTTTTAAAAGATTTACCGGTAAATACCTCCTGAAGAGAAAAATATGGGATCTGTGCAGGCGCCTGAGCACTGACCCGCTTTGTTGGTATAAGTAAAAAAGTAATTAGTATTAATGTAAATGTTTTCATAAGCTTAAAAATAAAACAGTATTGCCAAAGGTTAAATATACGAGTCAAATTGTACACATAACACCAAGCTGTTAGTTTATTTACAAAAAATAACGTAAGTTTGGTTGATTAACTTTTTTTAGAACGTCACTTAACACAATTAAACTGTGAAAAAACGTATTGCCATATTTGCTTCAGGTTCTGGTTCCAATGCCCAAAAAATAATGGAGTATTTTAAATATTCTGAAGATGCCGAAATCGCTATCGTATTGAGCAATAATGCTGATGCATATGTTATCCAAAGAGCTGATAATTTTGAAATACCTGTCCACGTATTTGACCGAAATGAATTTTTCAGATCGGACGAAATTGTTAAAATGTTAAAAAACTTAAACATTGACTTAATTGTACTTGCAGGATTCCTTTGGTTAGTTCCTAATAATCTTTTACAAGCTTTTCCCAATAAGATTATTAATATCCATCCAGCGCTGTTACCTAAATATGGTGGCAAAGGTATGTATGGTGATCATGTTCATAAAGCCGTATTGGCAAATAAAGAAACAGAGCATGGCATAACAATTCATTTTGCAAATGAGCATTTTGATGAAGGAGAAGTAATTTATCAAGGCCGCTTTAAAGTAGAGCTCATGACACTTTAGAGGTAATTAAGTTTAAAGGACAACAATTAGAACATCAGCAATACCCTAAAGTAATTGACAACTTACTAAAAAAGATGTAATTTAACGTTTTTTATTTAGACTGCTTATAAATAATATATATCTTTGCATTATGAATACTTCAGAATTGCAAGGAACAGAATTTCAAGATACATTCTCAAAGGAGAAAATAGATTTTTGTGCTGATACAAAAGCATCAAGTCCGTTTTCTCCTTTTTCATGTGCTTGTTTTAAAAAATGTTGTAAGAAATATAAAAAAGGGAATCGTTGCGGCAAATGTCCAAAGCGCTAATTTTTGCCTACTCTTCTTCCAGATAATTCAGATCTTTATCAAAGCTCTCTTCGAGCTGTGTTAATGCATATATAGCAATTCCTGATAATAAAAATATCATCATAAATGCGGCTGTAATAATACCCCAGTGATTGACAAGAACTCCGTACAACATTGTTGAAGGGATCAGTGCTCCACGAACAAAGTTAGGTGCAGTAGTGGCCACTGTAGCTCGCAAATTCGTCCCGAACTGTTCTGCAGATATGGTGACAAAAGTTGCCCAATAACCTATACCAAGTCCCATAAAAAAGGAAAGCCATATAAATTTAGTCTCAGACAAACCATCACTTAATAAGTACCATGAAGAACTTACGAGGATAATTATTTGACACAGTAAAACGACTTTCTTTCGTGATTTCAAAACCTGAGCTAATAAACCTGCCAGTAAATCCCCTAAAGAAATCCCCAGATAGGTGAACAAAACTCCTTTTCCAGCACTAAGAACAACTGGCGCATGTAGCGCTTTACCAATCTCTGGAGCCTGAGTAACAAGTACGCCTACCACAAACCAAATCGGTAATCCGATGCACAAGCAGTATAAATATCTTTTAAAACGACGTTTATCAGTGAAAAGCATACTAAACTTACCCTTCACTACTGTTTTCTCTTCTGCTGTTTTAAACAAGCCAGACTCGAGTGCTCCTACCCGCATTAACAGTAACAACAATCCCATACCACCGCCAACAAAGTAAGCAGTTCTCCAATCATATTGTTCAGATATAAAATATCCTAAAACGGCGCCTAAGACACCAACTGTAGCAACCAGCATGGTACCATACCCTCGTTCTGATTTATGCATGCTTTCGCTAACTAAGGTAATACCGGCTCCCAATTCACCCGCTAAACCAATACCGGCAATGAAACGAATGATACCGTACGTCATCACATCATGTACAAAACCATTCGATATGTTCGCCAATGAATACAGCAAAATCGAACCAAACAAGACTTCAATCGTCCAAACTTATCACCAATAATCCCCCAGATCACGCCTCCAATCAGTAATCCGCCCATCTGCATATTTAATACAAACTCCCCCTCAGAACGCATATCCGCGGGAGAAACACCGATTTCTTCAAAAGATTTTACACGAACAATCGAAAAGATAATGAGGTCATATATATCAACAAAATACCCCAATGAGGCAACAAGAATAATAATCCAAACATTCTTGTTTGAGGACATTTCGGGTTGGTTAGCCATATTTTATTTTTTTATAAAAATATCATTGTGGAACCATTTTTACAAATCAATTAGCAAACGAATTTTAATTTATTGTATTACATTTGCACCATGTTGTATAGTCCCAAATCCCTAAAGTGGTTATTAAGAATTTACCCGCCATTTTTATTCCAACGCATATGGGTCAAAAAAATTCATACAGACTTTCAAGGTGTGGATGTAAAAATTATCAAAAGTATTTTCAATAAAAACTCAAACAGTACCATATTTGGTGGAACAATTTTTTCAGCAGTTGATCCTTTTTATGCGATTCTTATTGATCAGCGCTTACAATCACATGGATTTAAAAAAACTGTAGCTTGGCTCAAATCAGCATCCATTGAATATAAAAAGCCTGGCTTGACCAATCTTAGATTTTCGATCAAAATAACTGACGAGGATTTTAATGAATGCATGGATACACTTAAAAACAGAGGTCGGATCATTAAGACATTTTCTGTAGAAATTGTGAACGATCAAAATGAAATTTGTGCCATTGCGAAAAATGAAATCTATATTCGTGACCTGAATTTTACATACACCAGAGTATAATAAGCTATTATCTTCTTTATCTATTTGGTATCTTTGTCGGTAACAGACAAAATATTTCAATATGAAAAAATTAGCTTTTTTAGTTGCGTCAGCTTTTGCAATAACTTCATGTGCCAATAGCTCAAATACAAATAATCAAAATGATTTAGCGAAAACACAAGAAGAAACCATGAAAATTCATGATGAGATCATGCCGCAAGTAAGTATTTTTGATAAAGATGCAGTTACTATCGATTCCATCCTCACAAATCTTAGTGCTATAAAAACAGCTAAACCTGATCTAGATACAACAAATACTCGACAAGAATTGTCTCAGTTAAAAAGCAATCTCGAAGATGCAACAGATCATATGATGGATTGGATGAAAGACTATAGTGCCGATTCAACGACAGTAGATTATGCTAATCGCGAATTGACTAAAGTAAAAGACATGAAAGCAGTCTTTGATCGTGTATCAAAAGAGAAACAAGAAATCTTAAAAAAGTATTAATATGTTAAAATCAATTCAGATTGGTGCTTCTTTTCTTATTGCACTAACAACATTTACAATATCTAGTTGTCAGTCCAATACAGTTACACTTCCTATTTATGGTCAACGTGAACCAGTAGAGAAAATTATAGATGGTAAGACGGTTATTGATACCCTATACCATACCATCCCCCCTTTCAAATTTCTAAACCAAGATAGTGTCTATATAACGGATAAGAATTTTGATAACAAAGTGTATATCGCTAATTTCTTTTTCACTCATTGCCCAAGTATATGCCCTACTATGAATAGAAATCTGTTGAAAGTATACGAGCAATATAAGGATAGTGATCAAGTTTACTTTTTATCACATAGCATTGATTTCAAATATGACCAGCCACATGTCTTAAAAGAATATGCCAATAAATTAGGTGTTAGCAATGATCATTGGAATTTTGTAATGGGATCAAAAGCTGATATCTATGGAATTGCAAACCAATACCTAGTCTACACAGCAGAAGACAAAAATGCGCCAGGGGGATATGATCATCAAGGATATCTGGTATTAGTAGATAAACAAAAAAGAATACGCGGTGCTTATGACGGTACTAATGATGAGCAAGTTGCGAAACTACAAAAAGAACTTGCTATCCTACTCGAAGAAAAGTAAAATGATAAAACTATATCTTTTAGGAGTATTGATCGCTCTATATTCTTTATGCTCGATAAGCAGTTGCCAGTCAGGCAAAGATATAAAGACAGCACAATATGCCGTAAATGGACAAAAAATATATATTAATCATTGTAAAAATTGTCATGGCGATAAGGGTGAAGGCTTAGGCCTATTATATCCACCATTAACGGATGTAGAATTTTTAACAAAAAATAGAGATCGTTTATCCTGTATTGTTAAGAATGGACTAGAAGAAGAAATTGTAGTTGCGGGCAAAACATTTAACACTAAAATGCCAGCGAATGAAATCTTGACCGACATCGATATCGCCTATGTTTTAACCTATATTACCACAAATTTGGTAAGCAAGATAAAATATTCAGTCTAGAAGAAGTTCAGATGAGTTTAAAAAATTGCAAGTAGGACATTCCATGATTTAAAGAAAAGCTTAGTTAATCAACTAGGCTTTTTTGTGTTGGTACCTATTTAGGTAAAAAAAGAAAGGTTTTCAAACGAGGAGAATGAAAACCTTTACTAACCAATTATAAACCTAAATTATGATGGTACAAATATAGGCCATGCAAATTGATTAGCAAACCAACTAAATGTTAAAATATGTTAACATCGGAAATGCGAATAAATAGATGTCTGCAATGAATAAAATATAGTTTTTCATTACAATATTTTGACATTTAGATTTGATTAAAATTTCTACATTTGGAACCGAATGAACGTTCAATACACAAAAAATAATTCTAAAGTGATTTCCATATTTGAGACCACACTTCGGTTGATCAAAGATCATGGATTTCATGGCACAGCGATGAGCAAGATAGCTCAGGAAGCTGATGTCGCAATCGGTACAATCTATCATTACTTCCCATCGAAAGATGATTTGATCGTTAGCCTGTTTCAATACTGTGGCGACACTTTAAATGAAGCAATCTTTGGATCGCTGGATGATAAATTGACTTATAAAGACACTTTTTTTCATATATGGAAAGGCTTTGTAAAATTTTACAGAGAACATGTAGAAATGTTCAGTTTTTTTGAACAATTTTACTCATCTCCTTATTATAACGTGAACAGTTATGAAACAAATGAATCTATTAGTGGTCAGAGTAATATACTTAAATTCTTAACAACAGGAATCAATAAAGGCGAATTAAAAGACACCAATGTAGAAGCATTAGCTTGCGTCTTCTTTGGAACTGCTGTATCAGCAATTAAAGGAGTGAAACACAACAAATTAAAATCAAATGAAAGCATCGAAGATGTTGTAAACATCATTTGGGATGGAGTTAAAAATAAATAATTTTATGAAGTTTAGACAAATAGCCTTTTCTTTGGCAGCCATGACTACAATATACAATGTTAGTTATGCCCAACAAACAGGCAATGAGACATTACCTGCTAAAGCAAATTTGCAGCAACTCATTGACTATGCCCTTAGCAACAAGATAAGTCTGAAACAGGCTGCAATTGATGAGGAAATTGGCGAAAAAGATATCGACATTGCCTTGTCAGGCTGGTTGCCACAGGTAAACGCTAATGGTTCTTACAACTACAATGTTAAAGTTCCCACCTCTTTTATAGGTGGACAGAACATTGCGTTAGGACAGAAGAATGCTAGTGCTTTAACCTTACAGGCTGATCAACAGATTTTGAATCCGGCACTTATGCAAGCTTCAAAAGCAGCAACACTTATCCGTCAATCCAATAAGCAAAACACTGAAAGTCAAAAAATCAACACAGTGGTTGAAGTGAGTAAAGCTTACTATGATATTTTAACGAGTGAAGAGCAGATCAAAATTGTTCGTGAAAACATTGCTAGACTTCAAAAACAATATAACGACGCTAAAGTACGCTACGAAGTTGGTATGGTTGACAAAACCGATTTCAAAAGAGCTCAAATTGCGTTAAGCAATGCAAATGCGGACGAAAAGCGGACTATTGAATTACGCCGTTATAAATATGATTATTTAAAAAATTTAATAGCAGTTGATCATAAAGTTGATATTACATTATCTTTTGAGAATGCGAATATGGAAAATCAGATTCTGATTGACACGACTTCATCTGCTAGCGTAACCAATAGAATTGAATTCCAACAATTGGAAACGTCCAAAAAAATGCAAGAATTAGAAACGCAATACTATAAATGGACCTACCTCCCAAATGTAAGCGCATTTTATAACTATGCATTTAATTACAGAAATAACAAATTTAAGGATTTGTATAATGACAATTTCCCAAGCTCTGTAGCTGGATTATCTGTATCTATTCCAATTTTTCAAGGTTTTAAAAGAAAGCATCAAATCAATCAATCCAAACTACGCGAAAGTAGAATTGATTTAAGCATGGAAGATTTGAAAAATCAAGTCAACACAGAATATGCACTTGCAACAGCTTCATATAATGCCAACCTAATTGATTGGAAAACATCAAGAGATAATGTTGACTTATCTAAGGAAGTCTATGATACGATTAAGTTACAATATGATGAAGGTATTAAAACTTACTTAGACTTAATGACAGCTGAGACTGATCTTAAAACAAGTCAATTGAATTATTTAAATGCACTTTATGCACTTCTATCGAGTAAGCTAGATGTTCAAAAAGCATTAGGAACTGTAGATACAAAATAAACAACATTAAGAAACCAAGAATATCATGAATAAAAAACATTTATTAGCAGCTTTTTTTATTGGGACTACGCTAATCTGGCAGTCATGTGGCAATAAAGATGCTCAGAAACAACAGGCTGCACAGCAAGCAGAACGTGTTGTACCTGTTTCCATAGCAACTGCCACAGAAGAAATTGTCACAGGAAACCAAACATATCCAGCTACTGTAAAACCCTTAAATGAAGCTGATTTATTTGCTGAAGTTTCTGGTTATGTAACGCAAATATTTATAACTGATGGAGCATCGGTATCCAAAGGTCAAAAATTATATGAAATTGACGGCACTCGCTATGCTGCGGCTTTAGATCAAGCCAGAGCAAATCTTAAAATTGCACAATCTAATTTGGATCGTGTGCAAACAGATTTAAACCGTTACCAAGCATTAGCAGATAAAGATGCGATCGCAAAACAAACTTTAGATTATGCTAAAACAGATCTGGCAAATCAAAAAGCGCAGATCTTAGGTGCACAAGCTGCTGTAACAACAGCACAAACAAACTTAAATCGTTCAACTATAAGAGCGCCATTCGCGGGTATTGTAGGTATATCCGATGTACGTCTTGGGGCTTTGGTTAATCCTGGAACTACACGATTAAATACGGTATCTTCAATCAATCCTGTGGCAGTTGAAATCCAAGTGAGCGAGCGTGATATCCCTCAATTTGTAAACTTACAAAAATCAGGTTCTGCAGCACAGATCGGCGCAGTATTACCGGATGGAACGGAGTATACAGCTCCAGGAAGAATTGCCACTATTGACCGTGCAGTTGATCCACAAACAGGAACGATAAGAGTACGTGCTAATTTTGACAACCCTGGTAATGTCTTGAGAGCTGGAATGAATCTATCTTTAAACATCAAAACAAATTCAGCAACTGAAGAAATTGTTATTCCTTATAAAGCTGTTCAAGATCAGTTGGGAGTATTTAACGTGTATGTTGTTGGTGACAGCAGTAAAGCTGAACAACGTAAAGTTGATCTAGGTTTAAAATTAGGAGATAAAGTAGTTGTAAAATCAGGCCTTAAAGTCGGTGAGAAAATTGTTGTTGATGGTATCATGAATGTGCAAACAGGTGTAAAAGTTGCTGAGGCTCCTGCTGCTGCACCTGATGCCGCTGCACCAAAAAAATAATTTTCACAGACTTTATAAGATACAAAAAAACATATGATTTCAGAAGTTTTTATAAAAAGACCCGTCACTGCCATTGTGATTTCCCTATTGATTATGATCGTAGGTGGAATTTCAATTGTGTCATTGCCGATCAGTCAATATCCATCCGTAGCCCCACCAACTGTTTCAGTAACAGCAAACTACACTGGCGCGGATGCTCAAACTGTTGAACAAACAGTAACGACTCCTATTGAGAGTCAAATTAATGGTACACCGGGCATGCTTTACATGTCCTCAAACAGTACATCGAATGGTCAATCACAGATAACCGTAACTTTTGAAGTAGGTACTGATATTGATATCGCTACATTAGACGTTCAAAACCGTGTGGGTATTGCTGAACCAGCGTTACCCGAAGCAGTTAAACGTTTAGGAGTAACGACACGTAAAGCAAATACAGATATCTTAATGCTCGTTTCACTGGTATCACCAAAAGGTACCCGCGATGCTAAGTTTTTAGATAACTATGCCAATTTATACATCAAAGATGCGTTATTACGTATCACTGGTGTTGGTGAGGTTACCGCTTTTGGACAGCCATTCTCCATGCGCGTTTGGTTAGATGCCAATAAATTAACGAATTTAAATCTAACTCCTGCAGATGTTTCTACAGCAATTGCTGAACAAAACTTAAGAATTCCGGGAGGATCAGTAGGTTCTACTCCGCAAAAATCAGATCAGGTATTTGAATACCCAGTGATTACGGATTCAGATTTATCTTCGGTACAGGATTTTGAAGAAATCATTGTGAAATCAAATACAGATGGATCAATTGTTTTATTAAAAGACGTAGCGAGAGTAGAATTGGGTCAATTCAGTTATGCAACAAGTACGCGTGTAAATGGCATGACTTCTTCTGGTATGATGGTTTCTCAAACTCCAGGAGGTAATGCTGTGCAATCTGCAGAGGGTATCTATACTGCATTGGAAAGATTAAAAAATCATTCCCTGATGATGTTGACTATGTTGTCGGTTATGAGACAATTTCTGTTGTTAATGCTTCCATTGAATCAGTTATTCATACTTTGATTGAAGCTTTACTATTAGTAACTTTAGTTGTATTCTTCTTCTTACAGTCATGGAGAGCAACACTAATTCCTGTATTAGCGATTCCTGTATCTATTGTTGGTACATTTATCTTCTTCTTATTATTCGGTTTCTCAATCAATAACTTAACTTTATTGGCATTCGTGCTTGCTATTGGTATTGTGGTCGATGATGCGATTGTGGTGGTTGAGGCGGTGCAGCATTATATAGATCATTATAAGATGTCTGCGGCAGATGCAACGCGTCGTGCATGAAAGACATTACAGCTCCGGTTATTGCCATTGCTTTGATTCTTTCTGCAGTATTCGTTCCTGTAGGATTTATCCCAGGTATGGTGGGTCAATTGTATCAACAATTCTCCATAACAATTGCCGTTTCGGTTATGTTGTCTGCATTTATTGCCCTGTCATTAACACCGGCATTATGTTCGATCATGTTAAGACCAACAGCAGTTCACTCGAAAGCGAAAGGTCTTAATAAGTTTTTCTACAAGTTTAATATCTGGTTCGAAAGAGTAACGAATAAATATTCTAATGGTGTAAAATACTGTATCAAAAAGGCTCCTATGGCGTTAATCATCTTACTTTGTATCTTCATTGGTACAGGTTATATGTTTAATAAAAAACCAACTGGATTTATTCCTGGTGAAGATAATGGGATGTTCTTTGCCGGTATTACCTTGCCAGAAGGTTCGTCTACAACACGTACAAAAGAAATTTTAAATGAAGTAGAGCAAGAATTACGTAAAGATTATCCAGAGATTAAAGATATTACGGCTATTGCCGGTATCAATATTTTGAACAGAGCTTTCCAGCCTAACGTAGCGACAGTTTTCGTTTCTCTAAAACCTTGGAAAGATAGAAAGCGTACTGCTAACCAAATTACGGGTGGTATCATGGGAAAATATGCTGGCTATAATAAAGCACGTGTACTCGCTGTTACTCCTCCTGCAATTCCTGGTCTTGGTACTTCTGGTGGTTTCAGTTTAATGATTCAAGATCAACAGACCGTAGATATCAAAGTCTTCGAAGGTGTAGTTGGTAAATTCTTAGCTGCGGCCAATCAGAGACCTGAAATCGGTATGGCCTATACCCTATTTAACACAAAAACTCCAAATTACAAGTTATCTGTTAATAGAGAGCAAGCGAAGAAAATGGGGGTTCCTGTTTCGACAATCTATACCACTATATCTGCATACCTTGGATCTTCTTATATTAATGATTTTACAAGATACGGACGTAACTTTAGGGTTGTATCTCAGGCGGATAAAGATTACCGTATGAACATTGAGGACATCAACAAATTATATGTTAATAATGGCCGCGGTGAATCTGTTCCTTTAAGTTCATTGGTTACTTGGAACCTTGTTCAGAATCCAGCTATTATCAATCACTATAACATCTTTAGAAGTATAGAGGTCAGTGGTAGTGCTGCGCCTGGTTATTCGTCCGGTGATGCCATCAGAGCGCTTCAGGAAGTTGCCGCAGAAACATTGCCGAACGGTTATAGTTATGATTTCTCAGGATTGGCTTTACAAGAAACAAAATCTGGAAATATGACTATTATGATCTTTGGTTTATGTATTCTGTTTGTATTCTTGCTACTAGCTGCGCTTTATGAAAGTTGGTCTGTTCCATTCTCAATTTTATTATCGGTACCACTAGGGGTATTTGGAGCAATTTTAACATTAACATTGATTCCAGCATTAGATAATAATATCTACGCGCAAATTGGTTTAGTTGCAATTATTGGTTTAGCGGCTAAAAATGCGATTCTAATTGTTGAGTTTGCTAAAGAACGTGTAGATATCGGAATGAACTTATATGAGGCAACATTAGATGCTGTTAAGCTTCGTCTGCGTCCTATTATCATGACATCTTTTGCATTTATCTTAGGTATTATTCCTTTGATGTTATCGACTGGCGCCGGTGCCATTTCTCGCCAAACAATTGGCTGGACAGTATTTGGTGGTATGTCTGCAGCGACAGTTTTAGCAATCTTTATCGTTCCGGTACTGTTCGTTGTGATCACACGACTGGCTTATGGTAAAAAGAAATTAGCCGAGTTAGAAGCTAATTTTGATGAAGAAAAAGCTAAAAATTTATCTGCTCACTAAACATTAAAATTTATCTCAATAGAATAAAGAAAGCCTTTCAATTCATTTTGAAAGGCTTTCTTTATTATAAGCTGTTTCAAATCGCTAAAAACATTGCCGGTTGAAGCTACAATCTTAACAATAATCTTACAATTGAAAATGCTTTAATGTTAGCACAATTTGATATTTTAGCACTTCAACTAACCATCTAAATATGAAGCTAAAATTCATTACTTTATTACTGCTTGCCGGTACGATAAGTAGTCTACATGCGCAATCTGCTAAAGACTATGCAGACGCTTATCAAGACTTACAAGTATTCGAAACTCCTTTAGCCGTTAAGCTAAAAAAAGGAATCAAAAAATCTGATCTTGATAAAATTAAAAATCCACAGGTCAAACAGGTTGCCACCTCCTTATTAAATAATCAATATGATCAAAAGTACCGGTTTGCAGAATACAATGCTATCCTTAGCCTTCAACCTTAGGCCATAACTTAATGATCGGTGATGGATACAGCAAATATGAAAATATAACCGGAATTTATCTGCCTATAGGCCGCCATATCATATCTGTTGATCATATCGCTGCAGATAATGAAGTTAAATTGATCATTCCAAATTGGAACCGCCGAGCTCCCGAAGGAATGGATCCGACCAAAGACCCAAAGGATGGGGTATTGTAAAGCAAGAATTTAAACTCAAAAATGGTATCAACATCATTGATGTCAAAGATTTCGACGGTCTGGCTTATATCGATTATTTCTCCGAAAATCCTAAAAAAGAAAAAGCAATCAGTGTACATTTTATTGGTAGCCCAGTTAATGGTTACTTTGATATTACGAAAAACAATGACCAAGATTGGAACAAGTTGGTAGATCAGGCTGTATATCCGGTTATTGATGCCAAAGGTCGACACATTCAGATTGCCTACCCTGCTGCCGATATTAAAAAGTATGCTTATGGAAAAGGTGTCGAGCTGATCAGTAATTATGATTCTCTTATTTACAGACAGCATCGTATTATGGGACTTATTAAATATAACAAAGTCCCTGAAAACAAAATTCTCTCGCGTGTAAATTATAATTATTACATGTTCCGTGACGGAGATGGAGTTGCTTATATGGGTACGGATCCTGGCAATGCAATGCCGCTTGTTGTAGACCCAGCCCGCGTAATCAAAGGGGATCCATGTTGGGGGTTTTCACATGAAGTAGGACACGTACATCAATTAAGACCTTATTTGAACTGGGGAGGATTGGGTGAAGTAAGTAATAATATTTTCTCCCTTTATGTAACAACTTCTTATGGCAATAAAAGCCGTCTTTCAGAACAAGGTAATTACAAAAAATCCAGAGAAAGTATCATTAATGGTAAAATAAGTTACCTACAGGATCCAGATGTATTCAATCGCTTAGTACCTTTCTGGCAACTTCAACTGTATTTCGCAAATCAAGGTAAAAATCCTAATTTTTACCCCGATTTATTTGAAGCCTTCCGCAAACAGAATCCTGAACGTAGAAGCAGACGCGGTGGCGGTCAAGTAATGGGCGATCGTGGAAACAACCCTGCTGTACACCAATTGAATTTTGTAAAAACAGCATCACAGGTCGCAAAACTTGATCTCACAGATTTCTTTGATCTTTATGGCTTCTTCCATGTTGGAAAATTTACTTATGATGATTATGGTAATTATACATACGAAATGACACAAGAAATGGTTGATAAGTGCAAAAAAGAAATTCAACAACTTAATCTTCCAAAGCCAGATATGGATATCTCTACTTTAGCTGATTAATTTAGATTAATAAAAAGGGTTCGACAAATTATATTATCGAACCCTTTATCCTTCTCATATGGTTTATCTAATAACCGAATTATTATTAAACTATTTATTTTTTAACATTCAGTAATAAAAAATACGAATAACGGTCAAACCGCTATTCGTAAACTATTAACTTAAAGAAAGAGTGTAGTGGTACACTCTTTTGATCGCATATAAGAAACAATTCACAGCGCATTTTGTTTTCTGCAATCCACTCCAATACGTAATCTTTTTAAGATGAACCATAAACTATCATAAAAGCAAATTATTATATGACTGTTTGTTTCAAGATGAACTAAGCAATGATTTATAAAAAAAGTATATCATTGAATGATATCAAAATCCTGGGATTATCAATCATCTGATTATAAACTTAAAATCTTCATGATCACTGCTATACTAAAAAACCGATTACATCTAATAAAAAAATTATAAATACTTGCCAGGATTTATCTTGAAATCTTACATTTGCACAGTCACAATAATTTCACTTGTGAACAGCAAATTAAAAATGTCATGATAGGAAGATTATATCTTCAGCTTGAGCGCTTTAATAGATGGCGCACCCAAAAGATTTCAAATAAAAACTTTTTAGTCATTGTTGCTCTTTTAGTAGGTCTTATAGGTGGTTTTGCCGCGGCAACACTTAAAGGAATGACTCACTGGATCGCTTCGTCGCTACAGAACGAAGTTCAATCACAATATAAATATTACATCTACCTCTTATTCCCCTTAATAGGTATCTTATTAAGTGTTATTTATGTAAGACGGTTCATTAAAAAAGGAAAATTCGAGCATGGTATCACTCCGATTATTTATTCTATTTCCCGCAAATCAAGTCGCATTGAGCCACACAATATCTATTCTCAAATTATTACCAGTGCGATCACGGTTGGCTTCGGTGGGTCTGCAGGTCTTGAAGCACCGATAGCATATAGCGGAGCAGCAATAGGCTCAAATACGGGACGTTTTTTCGGTCTTAATTACAAGGAAGTAACGCTTTTACTAGCTTGTGGTGCGGCCGCTGGAATATCTGGAGCATTCAACAGCCCGGTTGCCGGAATGATTTTTGCGATTGAAATTCTCCTTCCTGAATTTTCAATACCCGTATTTATTCCACTTTTAATTTCTACGGCAACAGCAGCAGCTGTTTCGCGTTCCTTGTACAGCGAACCCCTATTCCACTTGGTAACAGATGACTGGGAGTTTCACGCCCTAATTTATTACTTTGGATTAGCAACTATTATTGGAGGATTTTCAATCTACTTTGCTCGATTAACAACTTGGCTGAAGAATCTATATTCAAAAATAACTAATCCATACCGTAAAGTATGGGTAAGTGGAATAAGTCTTGGTATCTTAATTTTCTTATTTCCCTCACTTTATGGCGAAGGCTATATCACAATACAAAAAATATTAGACGGAAGTCATCAGGACATCCTGAGCAACAGTATGTTTTCTCAATATAGCGATATAGGCTGGCTTGTTGTTGCATTTACTATCGTTACCGTATTTGCGAAATCTATTGCAGCTTTGGTTACTTTAAACAGTGGCGGCAATGGGGGCATATTTGGCCCAAGCCTTATCATGGGTGGCCTTATCGGATTTGCCTTTTCATATGGAATGAATCTAACGGGTCTTGTAGATCTAAATGTTGCTAATTTCACGGTGGTTGGTATGGCTGCAGCATTGAGCGGTATTATGCATGCCCCTCTTACAGCGATATTTCTTATCGCAGAAATCACGGGCGGATATGCACTGATGGTTCCACTTATGCTGGTCGCTGCCACAACATATTTCATTAACCGTGCAGTACAGAAACATTCGATATACACCAAGGTATTAGCGGAACAGGGCGACTTATTAACGTACGAAGACAAAGACAGAACAGTTCTAAGTATGATGAAACTACGTCATCTACTTGAAAATAATTTCACAATCATGCGTCCTGATGAATTTGCCAAAGATAGAAATCATGACATTATCCACAGCAAAAGAAATATTTTTCCTGTTGTAGATTATGATGGAACATTTATAGGACTTATCTATAGTGAGCGCTTACTGGAAATTTTGCTAGGTGAGAATGTCGATGGTTTAAAAATGAAAATGAGCGAACTGGCACAGCAACCTATAGACATTATTAAAATGGGCACCAATATGGAAGTGGTTATGCAGAAAATGAAAAAAGAAGATGTGTGGATGCTTCCCGTAATCGATGAAACAGGAAAATACAAAGGCTTTTTATCCAAGTCTGCTGTCTTTAATAAATATCGCGCATTACTGATGAGGCAAGCTGCTATTTAGAACAATAAGTGCTCAAACCTAAATATTTCATATCTCGGATCAAATTTCCGGGCTTCAAATAGCACACATAAATCGTCAAATTTTCCGCGATAATTCAGGTTAATAATCTGGATGCGCTCCTAAAATAGGAGCGCAATCATGAATTATTTTCTCTTTCGCAATTTCCCCAACAACCGACTTGTCACATAACTTACGACTGTCCCGACTACGGCCATTAAAGCTGTATGCACAACATCACCAAGAGAAAAGCTAGCCCATATCGAACAGAGGGTACCCCCTAAAGTACCGATACGGATATCATTGCCTTTCATCCTGCACCTCCTTTTCTTTATCAATTAAAAGCTGGTCTGCCGGAGGTGACTCCTCCTCTCCTTTTTTATCTTTATCATCCAGCACCGTCTCCACGACACCTAGACCCAGTGCTAAATACTTAATAATATTTAATGCCTTGCCCGGCAATTTAATTGGCGCCATCAGCACCACCTGTAGCGCACGGCTTATTTTTTGAATTATCTTTTTCATATTTTTAATTATTAAAAGGTCTAGCGTTCCGACTGCGTAATTGCACCGAAAAAGAGGCGTTAAAAATGAATTTCTGTCTGA
>NZ_ASZT02000107.1:0-18184 GCF_001006065.1 Sphingobacterium sp. IITKGP-BTPF85 | reverse complement strand
GTACTTCATAGGACGGATACAAAAATTTTATCGTTATTTTTGCTCTTGCAACTAGTGTAGTTGCTGGATGTTCGTCTAATGAATTGATCATAGACAAAGTAAATACAGAAAATACTGGAATGGTTATAGAAAATGATCATTTGAATATTGACTTTATAAAAAATAAAGCAAAGCTATTTGTCGCTATACCCGAAAATAGAAAAATTCAAGATTATTCGATTTTCTTATTCAAGAAAACCAATCAAGACTGGCTATCAATTAATGATGCAACCGGATTAAATAATAATGAAAGTTATTATTATACAGTAGCAATTGATTCGAATAAAACTGATTATGTAATAGAGCTTTCATCCCAAATGTCAACCCTTGGAGCCTCTAACTCTGATAAACAAAGTATAAATATTAAATCTATATTGGTACCACACGATAAATTAGAAGAGATTAGAAAACGCGGTGTTAACTTGTTCGATTATACACAAATTATTGCACGGGATTAGACTTTTGCTTCAGTAGTTTAAATCCTTATAGTATGTTACAATTAACAAAATTCCTGCGAACCGTGGGAATTTTGTTTGTTGCATTTATAGAAAGCTGTCTTGGTACCACGATTTCGATTGTCAATTAATCTGTATTACTTTAAATCTTCTAAGTGGTCACCATCCTGTTGAGAATGTCTTCCAACATTCACCCTATCCTATATTTTATCAGTTGTAATGCCTTGAAAATTATTGCTTTGTCCAATAGGTTTATCAAATTGAGCGGCAAGAGTAACATGAGTTGAATACCGAAGTGCTATCATGGGTAAGTCATAGATTTCTTTGACTAAATAGAAGAAAAGGGCAGCTCGGTCGTCACAATCGCTCATATCATTAATTAATGTCTGTTCGGGCGCAAAGCGTTTTTCGGCCCCGTAAATTTCGCGGTCATCTTCATAAAGAAAAGCATACCTGGTGAACTGCATTAAATAGTCAATTCCCTTTTTTGTTGGCATTTTCGATGTATACTGTTTTAAATAAGGCATTATAGACTCATAAGTTTCTTTACTCAATGGAATATTGAAATATGTCTCAAAGTCTACAATTGGGTAATTTGCAAAGATATCATTCACTTCTGAGTTGACCTTTAATTTGAAATGATATGCTTTACCATTATACTTAAAACAAATATCTTTATGTACATAGCTATCGGGTCTAAAATCGGGAAGCCTAGTGACTTTATACCGTTTTCTAGATATAAAATTTTAGAATTTGGAAGATTTTGTAGCAGTAATTTCAATCTATAGTCTTTTCATCCGACCATAAATAATAGAGGAGCTGTCCAATGACTTTGCCCATGCTTATTACGTGCTCTAACTTGGAAATAGATATATTGACCAGGAATAAATCCTGCATAATATGTTTTGAAAGAGTTCGTTTTATAAGATATTTCTCCCCATTGGGGAAGTCCATATGAGTTTATCTCTGTTGCAAACCTATAATCATAGAACATATCCCTTCCTACTGGTTTAAAGCCAAAGGCGACTTCACCACTAGTACGACCGGTGCAAAGAAATGGGCTGATGGAGTCTTAGGAACTTGGCCTTTACGTTTTTTGGTGAGTACAGGGAAACCCGAACTTTGTAGTAAAGATAACTTTCCATCACTGACTAAATTGACGTAAGCAACAAGCTGTTGCAACAGTTCACAGAGTTTCCGCTTGCTTTCTCGCTTATAAGACTTCTTTTCTCGGCTTCCGCTTTCAGCCTCGATCACTTTCATCTGGTAATCTTGGTAAGCATCTTCAATAGTTGGCAGTGGCAAAGTCGGATTAATAAAGACAGTAGAATTCTTCATGCACGATAAAATATACCTTGCTTTTACAAGTAGTTTTTCGTCAGTATATCGAATAAAATTGGCTTTTGCACGAATATATTTCATCAGAATATCATCTAGATTTAATCACTAAAATAACTCTTTTTTGCTATACCTCACAATTGAAACGATAGATACTAAAGATTATACGCGATGCAACGGCTCTTCACGCGATGGAATTCCTAACAGACGGAAAGGCCGAATTCTTCCGCACTATTTCCGATACCCTTAGCATAGTGGGGAGATCATTTTGCGCCATTGCAATTCAGTAATACCGTACTTTTGAAAGATATCTTCTAGTTTCTCTGTAATGATGAAGAGGAACAGGAAGGTTTCTTCTTACAACAAGCTTATATCTCCCAACGGCTTGATTATATTGCGCGATCTCTCGTAGATAATTCTACGTAACATGCTTTTAAGGAAATAATTCTTTACTCACAGAGGGATTTAGTTTATTGAAAGGAAAGTGTTTGGAGCTATTCACCAGTCTGTCAAGATAAAAGTAAACTCCTGTATTGTCTCGGTGCAGGCAGGGAGATACTTTTCTTTTGACTTATTGATGTTCAACCATCTTGGCGGACTTATATTTCAAGAAAATGTAGCGTATCATCTTAAGAGCATCATCGATTTGCGACACAACAATATAGCGGCGCCATAGCATGTGATGGTACCGTCATCTCTCGCCAACATTAATCAATTGCTCTTTGAACCCATGTTACGTAGAAAAGTAATATAGATCACACTAAAAAACTAAAAATTTTTCATACCTAAAGCATTATTATCTCATGATCTTAGTATTAAGTTTTACCTGTTACTATTGTATATTATCTGTAGGAAATAATATACATGTAGCTGTATCCTTACTTTAATTTAACTCGCTGAAAAACAGGTGTAAAAGGGGCAAGATATTTGACGCAAGTTTGACCATATTATAACTTAAAGAAATGGAAACAAATATTTCTACAAAATTTGTTGCTGAACTAATTTGAACTTTTGGTTTGGTACTATTTGGTTGTGGTGCAGCGGCTGTTGCCGGCGCTACGACTTTAGGCGGATTGTCGGGATTGGGATTACTGGGGATCGCGCTAGCATTCGGTTTATCCGTTGTTGTTTTTGCCTATGCGATAGGCGGCATTAGTGGGGTGTCACATCAACCCCGCGGTAACAATCGGTGTACTTGTTGCAGGAAAGATTGCTGCGAAAGATGCTGTTGTTTATATTGTAGCACAATTAATAGGAGCATTATTAGGTGCTTTTGTTCTACAGCAAATTCTAGGAGGACAGCTAGCGGGTTTCTCTCCAGGTGAATGGGCATATGGGTCGAATGGATGGGGGAAAGGCTATCAGAATGAATACGGCACAACCGCCGCATTTTTAACAGAGGCTGTTTTAACCTTCATCTTTTTATTTGTCATCTTAGCGACTACCTCTAAAGTTGGAAATTCCACGATGGCTGGTTTGGCCATAGGGCTGACCTTAGTCTTGATTCATTTAGTTGCTATTCCCATCACAGGTACTTCAGTCAATCCAGCACGTAGTTTTGGTCCAGCTATATTAGCTGGGGGGCCAGCACTTTCACAACTTGGTTATTTATTGTAGCGCCAATAGTAGGAGCTATAATTGCCGCTGTCGTTTGGCGTGCTCTTGAACCAAAAGGGAATTAAAACTTTATATCATGATATTGGATAGCTTCATTGAAAAATGAAGCTATTTTTATCTTCTTGTTTCTGTTATCTAACAGTTTTAAGAGCACACTTTTTTGAAGTATCGCTTTTTAATTTTGTGACGGAGGTACAAAATTTGTATCTTCGTACAATGGAAAATTTTATTGTTTCTGCTCGTAAATATCGCCCGGTCACCTTCGACTCGGTTGTCGGTCAGCAACACATCACCGGTACACTTAAGAATGCTATTCATAACAATCAGTTAGCACAAGCATTTTTGTTCTGTGGACCAAGAGGTGTGGGTAAAACAACTTGCGCGCGTATTTTAGCAAAAACAATAAATTGTGAAAACATTTCAGATATTAGCGAAGCCTGTGGTGTATGTGATAGCTGTAAATCTTTTCAGAATGGTAATTCATTTAGCATTCATGAATTAGATGCAGCATCAAACAACTCAGTAGACGATATCCGAAATTTGATTGATCAAGTACGTATTCCACCACAAGTGGGTAAGTTTAAGATCTATATCATCGATGAGGTTCACATGCTGTCGCAGCAGGCATTCAATGCTTTCCTAAAAACATTGGAAGAACCACCTGCCTATGCCATATTTATCTTAGCAACTACAGAAAAACATAAAATCTTACCGACGATTTTATCACGTTGTCAGATTTTTGATTTTAATCGTATCCGTGTTGAAGATATGGCCAATCACTTGGCAAGCATTGCAACACGTGAAAGTATTCAGTACGATCAAGATGGCCTTCATATCATCGCTCAAAAAGCAGATGGAGGACTTCGTGATGCATTATCGATGTTTGATCAGATCGTTAGTTTTTCAAATAAGCAGGTCACTTATCAAGCAGTTATTGATAATCTGAATATTTTAGATTACGATTACTTCTTTAAATTGACAGATGCTATATTGATCGAAAATCCAGCAGATACCTTATTAATATTAAATGATATTTTAAATAATGGTTTTGATGGCAGTCATTTCATTTCGGGTTTAGCATCGCATTTTAGAAATCTATTGGTAGCAAAAGAACCGTCTACGCTAAAGTTGTTAGAAGTAAGTGAAAGTATAAGAGCTAAGTATTTGGATCAAGCACGTAAATCTTCAACGGGATTATTATTATCAGCATTGAATATTGCTAATCAATGTGAGATTAATTATAAAACAAGTAAGAATCAGCGGCTTCAAGTAGAATTAGCACTTTTAAAAATATGTCACTTATCAAGTGCGATTAAGTTAAGCCAGATTGGAACCCTTCAGGCTCCCAATACTGTTGAAGGATTAAAAAAAAACTCCCTAATGTAGCTCCAGCCACAGAAACAGCTGTCGTTGATGCAAAACCCTCATTACCAGTAGTAGATAAAAATATTGCTATAACTCCGATTGCAGTACCTCCTGCAACACCAGTAGTAGAACAAACGAAAAGCCCAGAAGTCTCTAACTTACCGCCTAAAGTGAAAAAGGGTGGGTGGGGAGCTTCCAAAAGTTCTATGCCATCACTACCCGATCTAAATTCAATTTTTGAATCTAAAACTGAAGAAGAAGATAGTAATGAGCCGAGTTTAGTTAAAGGTACTGAAGAGGAAGTAGTGACTTATGAAAAATTTATCCAATTCTGGAAAACGTTGGCAACAGATATAAAAAAGCAAAATAAGATTAATCTGTATACCTTGATGACAGCTGTGCCCCCAAAGTTAGTTGGAAATCAAATAGAGGTAGATGTGGAGAATATGGTCCAGATGGATGTTCTGAATATGGCAAAGGTAGATTTATTAAATTACCTTCGCCCTGCCTTGCATAATTTTTCACTAGATCTACGTGGTATTGTTATGGAGCATGATGTTGTACGTAAACCTTATACCTCGCAAGAGAAATATCAAGCTATGGTACAGAAGAATCCACTTTTAGAAACGTTAAGAAAAGAGCTTAATTTGGGATTAAGTTAAAACTTAGACCAACTTTTTCTTGCACTAACCCATATTTCTTTTTGTATCTTTGCTTTTCAAATTGGTTAGCTAATTGCTAGAAACCAATTCTTATTTAGAATATTAATCATGCAAAATTTTCAAAGACACGATAGATCATCAGATCGTGAAGCCAATCAGATGGTTTTCGGTATTCGTGCCGTTATAGAAGCGATAGATAGTGGTAAAGAAATCGAATCATTATTTATACAAAGAGGTTTAGCCGGAAGTTTAGTTTTAGAATTGAAAGCTCTTTTGAAAGAGCACGACTTAGGGTTTCAACAAGTTCCAATTGAAAAACTAAACCGTATCACACGCAAAAACCATCAAGGTGTTATAGCCGTTATTTCCCCGATTATCTATCAAAAAATTGAAGACATTGTTCCTGAAATTTATGAAAAAGGAGAAGTGCCTTTATTTTTAATGCTAGATGGGGTTACAGATGTGCGCAACTTTGGTGCTATTGCACGTACAGCAGAATGTTCAGGTGTACATGCGATCATTGTACCAAAAAAAGGATCTGCAGAGGTTAATCCTGATGCAATCAAGACATCCGCAGGTGCATTATATAAAATACCGGTATGTCGCCATGAAGGTTTGGCTAAAGTGGGTAAATTTCTTATTGAGTCCGGCATACAGTTAGTTGTAAGTACTGAAAAGACAAAAGATAGCATCTATGATGTTGATTATACTGTACCAACATGTATCATCATGGAGCTGAGGATACAGGTGTATCAGACGATTTAATTCGTATCGCAGATCACCTTGCTAAAATACCGATGTTCGGAGAAATAGGATCATTAAACGTATCTGTTTCAGCTGGAGTTGTATTATACGAGGCTATTCGTCAACGCGTGAAATAATATTTGTATAAATATTATATAAAACAAGAGTGGCTATCTTCAGGGTAGCCACTCTTGTTTTTTAG
The DNA here is from genome assembly GCF_001006065.1 of Sphingobacterium sp. IITKGP-BTPF85. Taxonomy (NCBI): domain Bacteria; kingdom Pseudomonadati; phylum Bacteroidota; class Sphingobacteriia; order Sphingobacteriales; family Sphingobacteriaceae; genus Sphingobacterium; species Sphingobacterium sp. IITKGP-BTPF85. The sequence continues at coordinate 11,762 of NZ_ASZT02000107.1, read as the reverse complement.
ATGTTAATCACATTAAGAAATCACATAACTGTTGTATAAATAATAAGAGCGGCTATCTTTGGGATAGCCGCTCTTATTTTATAAGATGAATCGATTAGTATTTGTTACTAGATTCTTTTCTTTTTCCAGAAAAGTCTCTAAAACCACCACCATTTCCTTCTCTACGATCTCCACCACGGTATCCACCTTCACGTCTTTCACCGCCACCGCTTCTGCGATCACCACCACCGCGGTAACCACCTCCACCTTCACGTCTTTCACCACCGCCAAAGCTTCTACGTTCGCCACTTCCACCACGGCTTCTGTTTCCACCACCACGGTTTTCAGTTTTTCCGTCTCCAGAAACTTCGATACGTACGTTACGACCGTTGAAATCAACGTCTTTAAATCCTTCGAATACTTTTGTTACCTCAGCATCTTCAACTTCAAAGAAAGTGAATACTCCTTTTAAATCAATTTTACCAATTGATTTTCCAGAAATTTTTGCGTTGTTACAGATAAATCCTAACATGTCTCCACGGCTGAATTCATCTACAGAACCAAGGTTCATGAATAAACGAGTAAATCCTTTAGAGCTACCACGTTCTCCTCTTTCACCACGCTCGCCTCTTTCGCCACGTTCGCGGCCATTGCTGCTGATATCACGTGCTTCGATATTTAAATCATGAGCACCTTTGTAATAATCTAAGAATCTATTGAATTCTAATGAAGCAAATCTTTTTACGATATCTTCTTTCGATAACGATTCAAAACCTTCCATAATAGCTGGTAAGAATTGATTGATTTGATCCTCATTAACTTCTACATTCTGAACTTTATTGATGATCGTTAATAATTGTTTTTCAACAACATCAGCTCCTTGAGGAACTTGTTTACGCTCAAATTGTTTTCCGATAACTTTTTCAAGTTGACGGATTTTGCTTTGCTCTTTAATGTTGATCAATGAGATTGAAATACCAGTTTTACCTGCACGAGCTGTACGGCCAGAACGGTGAGTATAGTTTTCAATTTCATCAGGTAAAGAGAAGTTAATCACGTGAGTTACGTCGTTTACATCAATACCACGGGCTGCAACGTCTGTAGCAATTAATAATTGTAAACTACGGTCACGGTAACGTTTCATCACTTTGTCACGTTGTTGTTGAGATAAATCTCCGTGTAATGAATCAGCGTTGTAACCATCTTTAATTAAAGATTCAGCAATTTCTTGCGTTTCAATTTTTGTACGACAAAATACGATACCAAAGATATCAGGATTTGAATCTACAATACGTTTGAAAGCAGCGTATTTGTCTTTAGCTCTAATTAAATAATATTGATGTTCAATATTAGCATTACCAGTGTTTTTCGTACCTACAGTCATTTCAACTGGATCAGTCATATAGTTTTTAGCTATACGGCGTACTTCAGATGGCATTGTTGCAGAGAATAACCATGTTTTTTTAGTGTCAGGAGTTTCTGACAGGATGTTGTTGATGTCTTCTTTGAAGCCCATGTTAAGCATTTCATCTGCTTCATCTAACACAACATATTTCACTTGAGAGAAATCAATAGCATTACGGCCAATGATATCTAACATACGACCTGGGGTCGCTACTACAATTTGCACACCACGTCTGATTTGACGAAGTTGGTCACTAATATTTGCACCTCCATAAACAGCAACAACATGTACGTTGTCGAGGTTTTTAGCATATCTTTCTATATCTTTCGAGATTTGCAAACAAAGCTCACGTGTTGGACACAATACCAACGCTTGAGGATGTTTCTGAGAAAAGTCTAATTGCTGTAATAATGGAAGACCAAATGCTGCTGTCTTACCTGTGCCGGTTTGGGCTAATCCGACAAAATCGTCGTTACCAGTCAATAAAACAGGAATGGCTTTTTCCTGAATTTCAGAAGGTTTTTCAAAACCTAATTCTGAGATGGCATTAACAATTTCCTCACGGATTCCCAGTTCTAAAAATGGGTTCATGAATTAATTTATACAATAGGCTCTATTGCCTAAGGCGATGCAAATATAGGAAAATAATATTTACAAAACTAATTTATAAGCTAAGTATTTGATATAATGTGTTTTTTGAATGACAAATAAATATTTTTATACGTGTTAAACATAAATAAACCACATTGAAAAGAATTATTTGGATTGTGAAACTATTTTATAACTATTCTGCTTTTTTGATCATTTGTTAATGTAGACTTAATATTTCAACCTTACTTTTGATAGTAGTATGGATCAAATACCAATTATATATCAGCATTGGCTTCAAGCTATTAAAGAGCGAAATGATACAAACGCTTTTGGAGAGCTTTATCGCTATTGTTGGAAAGATCTTTATCAGCATGCTGCCCGGCGGATTTTGGATGCTCAGGATGTAGAAGATATTCTCCAAGAATTATTTGTACAGTTTTGGGAAAAGCGCCATACGATCGACATCCAAATGAATCTTCCAGCTTACCTCAAAGGAATGCTCAAGTATAAAATTATAGATTTTTTTAATGCCAATAAAGCTAAAAATAGACTATTGGATCATTGGAGTAACCATATTTTTGACTATGTACAACAGCATCCTGAAGAATTGGAAACTTACCTTGCATTAGAAAGATTACTGGAAGAGGAATTGGAAATTATGCCGCATAATATGCGTCAGGCACTCTTACTTAAATGGGAGCATCTACCAATTCGAGAGATCGCCCTGCGTATGGGGCTTTCGGAGCAGACCGTGAAAAATAACCTGACAGAAGCTTCCAAAAGAATGAGGAAAGCAATAAGTGCAAGACAAAATGTTCAAAATAGCACGCTTAGCGTATTTCTTGTTCTCGCTCTGGAGCAACTATCTAAGTAAATATTATGTACAGCAGACAATGACTGCCACCAAAATATACTTAACAATTCTTTTATAAAACATTAACTATTTCTTGAAGTACTTTATAGCTTTTTTGCAGACTTATATATAAACAGCAGGCAAAAAAGTGAAAAGAAGAATATTTGAATCCCTGATCTATAGATATCAGCAGAACAAAGCTACAAAAGCAGAGCGTATATTGGTCGATCGCTGGTATGAAACACTAGATCGGGAAGAAATTCCTGAAAGTGCAATTGATGAGGTCCAATTATGGAATAGGATACAACAGCAGATTGAAAATACAACTCCTCAAAAATCATCAATTCGGAAAATGGTCTATTGGATTGGATCTGTGGCGGCTACACTTTTGTTTTGCTTTGGCATATTGTTTTGGAAAAACCAAACCGCTCTGGATACTGTAAAACAGGAAGTGAATGTAAAACCAGGGTACCAGATTTTTGAAACAGGAGTTGCACAACGCAAGAAGGTATTATTGGCAGACGGATCAACGATCATTTTAAATGCACGTTCCAAAATTAAATTGGATACCGTTTCATACGACAGAAAGGACCGTGTAGTAGAGCTTCTTGCCGGAGAAGCATTTTTTGAAGTTAAAAAAGATTCCACAAAAGCTTTTATTGTCAATACACAGCAAGTACAGACAAAGGTATTGGGTACATCATTTACGGTAAAAAACTACCGCGAATCGGATGAAATATCTGTATCTGTATTTACAGGTAAAGTACAAGTAGCGGCCGACAACAAGTCATTAGGCACATTGGAGCGCGGCGGGCAGATTCGTTATACTAAAAACAACCACAGCATTAAGCAAGAGACTTTTGACCTCACTATTCGTAATAGTTGGATTGAAGGAAAGATTTACCTAAAGCAAAGCAGTTTTGCAGAATTGGCATTAGCAGTTAAAAATATCTACAATGTCGATCTGAAAGCTGGCGATGATCAGATTGCCCGACAGCGCTACAGTATGCCGATATCGAAACAGCTCTCTTGGTCAGCAACCTTGGAAAGTATAAAAGCTGTCCACCACAACAAGTCTAGGAAGGAGGGGAGTACGGTGCATATCTATTAATTCAGGCATAAAAAAGAGTTGACGACTGCCATCGTCAACTCTGGACCCTATAGCATCCATAAGGTGCTATAAATAACATATACAAAAACTTACAGAGCTATTATATACGCATACAAATTTATGAAATACGTTACGAAAAACAATATTAAGTTTATGATCAAGTCATCATTGGTGGGGCTACTTCTTTTAATTGTATCGGCAGAAATGCTTTTAGCATCAGGTGCATACGGCCAGTTGCTCAATAGAAAGATTTCAGTTTCTTTTAATGAATCTAATATTCCAGCGGCTTTCGAGCATTTGGAATCCCAAAATATACATATTGCCTTTGACGCCAATAAATATAATCTGTCAAAGGAAAAAGTGAATGCCAAAATTTTTAAAAATAGCAGTATAGGAGAAGTGGTGCGGTACCTTCTTAAGGACACAGATCTGATACCTCAAGACAATGGGGTATATATTACACTAGTCAAAAAACCAATACAACAGGTAGGACGCATTTCCGGTAAAGTAATTGATGATCGAGGTCAGTTGTTAGCTAATGCTAGCATTAAGTTGGTCGGAACCAATAAGTCAACACAGAGTAGTATTGATGGTAGTTATATTTTAACCGCTGTATCGGGGACCTATGTCTTGGAAGTCAGTTATCTATCTTATCAGACACAGCGCATAGAAGGTGTGAAAATAGAGGACGGACAACGTACTGCACTCAATATTGCTATGAAAACGCAGACCAGTAAGTTGGAAACGGCGGTCGTTAGTGTATCGTTTAAAAAAGCATCTGTAGCAGGACTTTATGCTGCGCAAAAAAATGCAGCTTCGGTGACTGATGGTATATCGGCAGAGCAGATTGCACGTACACCGGACAATGATATGGGGCAGGTTTTGAAACGTGTTACAGGAGTGACGACGGTCAACAACCGGAACGTCATCGTAAGGGGTATGTCGGATCGCTACAATCAAGCCATGTTGGATGGGGTAGTGCTCCCAAGTACTTCACAGAATAGACGTGATTTTTCCTTTGATATTATTCCGACGGAGATGGTGAGTTCTGTGGTGGTAAATAAAACAGCAACACCAGATGTATCCGCTGAATTTTCGGGCGGACAGGTTTCGGTGAATACATTAGATATCCCGGACAAGGATTTTACGACGATACAATATGGGATAGGAGGAAATTCCCGTACAACAGGCAAAGACTTTTATCGTCTTGGGGAGAGGCATACGAGCGAATATTTCGGTTTTTTTGACAAATCTTCTAAAATGCCAGAAGGAATAAAGACTTGGCAATGGAACAATCGGGCAATGCAATTAGATGCGCCTCCCGGTTATATTCTGACGGATCCAGAATTAAATAATACACCCTTAAATCCTACAGAATATGGAGATGCCGTTAAGTACAACGATTTGGATGCTATAGCACAGTCAAAGCGCTTTAATAATGATGCACTGCGACAGTATAAATATAAAGCATACCCCAATCAGAATATGCGCTTTTCACTTGGGCGGGTTTATCAACTAAGTAATGGACACAGATTAGGATTTGTCGCATCCGCAAATTTTAGGAATGAACAAAATACCTTACCGTTTAATAATGTACGTAATTCAACAAAAGGCAATTATATGGATAGTCTAGGTGTTGGTGACAACGGAGCAGGGACGTCCTATCGCTTTAATAGTAATGGAGGTTTGATGGCCAATATTGGCTGGCAAGGGCAGGGCTTTAAGGTTTCCTTAAAGAACATGTATGCGCGTACATACAGTGATATTTATAATGAGTCTATTCAAAAACCTTATAATGACTCTAATCCCGAAGTAAATAAACTGATTTATCAATTGCCCGAAGCGATGTCTTTGCAGCAACATCAGTTGGTTGGAGAGTATCAATTGCCATGGGAAATAAAAGCTGAAGGAATGTTTACCGTTAACAAAATCAAACAGCAAATTTTAGACGAACGAAAACTTTCTTATAGGATAACTACCACGATAGATAATATACCTTATTTTCAAACACCTGGCTTAATGACCCACAGCAGCTCATCTGTGGCCGGGGTTTTCAAAGACTCGCGAAGATGGACAAATATTGATGAGACAGATTATAATTGGAGTGCGGCATTTTCGCGGAAATTAGGAATGAATACATCCTTGCCAACGTTGGTGAAATTAGGCTATCAGGCTTGGTCGAAAAAGAGAGCGCTAGATGTATTCAATTTCGTTCCCTGGACAAGATCGTGGGCTGAGGGGACTACGAATCAATTGCCTCCCCAAATCGACATGCCTTACGATCAATTATTCAATGTTGATCATATAGGCAATGGAAATGGTCAGGCTTATTATTATGCAGACGCTATAGGAGGTGGACGATTTTATGATGGTAAGATGGCATCACAGGCCGTGTATGTGATGGCAGATCAAAAGTTATGGAATAAATTGCGGTTGGTTTATGGTGTCCGTGCGGAGCATTTTAATTTAAACTCCAAGCAAGAGGAATTATATAAAAGAACTTATCAAGATGAGCCAGATCCCAATGACGTCCAACGGTACCGTTTTGGCGTAAAAGAAAATAATTGGCGTTTCTTGCCATCCATTAATGCCACCTACAACGTAACAGCAGATTTTAATATTCGGGGAAGTTATTCAAGGACTGTAATTAGACCAGATTTTAGAGAGGTCGGTATGTTTGCTATGTATGATTTTGAATTAGATGGTTATGTCTATGGAGAGCATGTACAATCCACGTTAATTGATAATATGGATCTCCGATTTGAGTGGTATCCCTCTCCGGGTGAAATTGTTTCTATAACAGGATATTATAAATATTTGGATAAGCCGATAGAATTGGTTCATAGTGATGGGAACGCCTATACTTTTGCCAATATGGAAAATGCAAAAATCTTGGAATCGAAATGGAAATTAGAAAAAATTTAACATTTCTATCGGAAAAGGATTGGTTTAAAAACTTATTTGTATACGCTAATGGAACATTGCTCAAATCGAAAGTCAACGTTTTAAGTCCTTGGGAATGGATTAATAATCCCGAAACCCAAGATGCTGAGCGCGTCCAGCAGCGCTACCCCAATCAAGACAGACCGCTGATGGGGCAATCGCCTTGGTTACTGAATTTGGGTGTAGGCTATTGGGGTGAATTTTTTGGAGTGACCGCAAGCTATAATCATCGAGGTTATCGAACAAACATAGCGAATGTTAAATTGGCAAATGTTGAATATGAGTTGGCACCAAAACAATTGGACGCACAACTATATGCCCGTTTTTTAAAGAAGATGGAGTTAAAATTTAATATGGCAAATCTATTGGATGATTGGACACGGTATTACATGAATATCCATGATTATGAAACTGATGATAACAAGCTCGATGTATTGAAAAAAGGAAAATCTATAAAATATAATAAAGAAGAAGGTGATATTATCACCTATCGCAGAAGAGATGGGCAAAGGTTTAGTCTTTCAGTATCCTATAATTTTTAAAACAAAATAAAATAACTGCGCGAGGCAGCTTCATGCTACCGTAAAAATTGCACATCAGTTCCGAGTTTGTCCACATCGCACAACAGGAAGATAAAAATAGAAGCAAAATACGGGGAGGATGAAAACAACTATGCAACCTTATGAAATGCTATGCCATAGGGATGCATAGTCTAAAAAATGCTCTTGTGATGGCAAAACTAGTAATTATTTAACACAAAATGAAAAAAATCTTAACAGTAGCAAGTGTATGCGCAATCGCATTGGCTTCTTGTAACAAAGACAACGTAGGACCTAATTCAGATTTGAATGCTGGTTTGCCAAACAAACCTCAAGCAACGATCCCGACAGATGCGGTTGGTATTATTACTAAAACAACGCTATCGGCAGATACTGTATGGAAAATAGATGGTGTTGCTTTCGTAAAACCAGGTGCAACATTGACTATTCAACCAGGTACTTATATTACTTCTGGCGTCACTAAAGCATATGTTGATGAAATCACTGGATTCACACACAATATCAAAGGAGTTTTGGTTGTCCCTAAAACGGCTAAATTGATTGCCAATGGTACTGCTGCAGCACCAATTGTATTTACTTCTCCGAATGCTGCTAACTCTCGTAATCCAGGTGATTTTGGAGGTGTTGTATTACTGGGTAGCGCAACCACAAATCAAGCTGCAACAAAAAGAATCGAAGGAATTCCTCAACCCGTAGGCGTAGATGTGACTTATGGTGGTACAAATGCAGCAGATAATTCAGGCTCATTAAAATATGTACGTATTGAGTTTGCTGGTTACAATTTAACTGCCGACAATGAAATCAACGGATTGACTTTAGGTGGCGTTGGTACGGGTACTACGCTAGAAAACATTCAAGTATCTTGGGGTAAAGATGATGGTTTTGAGTTCTTTGGAGGTACCGTCAATGCGAAATACTTAGTAGCATTATCAAATGACGATGATGATTTTGATTTTGATCATGGTTATACCGGAACAATCCAATATGCCTTATCATTGAAAGATCCTAATTCTACAAACAGTCTATCAGGCGGTAACTCTGATTCGAATGGTTTGGAGTCTGATAACGAAGGTACAGCTCCATTTGCAGCAACACCTAAAACACGCCCAGTTTTGAAAAATTTCACATTCTTGGGTATTAAAGATGTTACTGTAGCCGGTACTAAATTGAAATTTGGTAACCGTTGGAGAAGAGCTTCAGAATATGATATTCAAAACTCGATTATCGCAGGTTATGCAACAGGTGCCGCATTCCAAGACGGTGCAACAGGTACATTTACTGGAAATGTCGTACATGCATACACTGCAGCTTTCAGTGGTGCTACTCCGACAGGAAACCAAACAAATGTGTCAACAGATGCTACAACTTATTTGAAATTGGCCGGTGCTGCTAATATCTTTTATCCGACATCATCTACATTTAATCCTGCTGTGTTAAGACCGTTGTCAACATCACCAGCATATGGTAATGGAACTACAACTTATAGTGGTGCTTTCCATCCAACAACTGCTCCTTGGACAGCAACTTGGACGCAATTTGTGCCAAAAACTTATTAATATTTATTACTTGAGTGAGCCATAAAAATGGCTCACTTCTTAATTCTTTATGTATGATTAAAAATCTATTTATATATTTTGTTGCCCTTTGGGTTGGATGTATGTTGTATTCCTGTCAAAAAGGTGAGTTGGTTCAAGAACAGGAAGAATTAGCGAGGATTGCTTTTAAAACATATAGTGCTGTATCAGCAGATATAAAAAAAGTGATGGTTGATGGGAAAATTGCGAACAGTGATAAGAGCAACTTCATATTTATGAGAAATAAAGATGCCGATTCTTCATTGATCGTTGCTTACGATGGGAAGGATCAGGTAGTTCTAGAGCAACACCTAGCTATCAAACCTGGGCTAAATACCTTTGGTGTACATAGTAAAAGTCCCATAGATCCTTCACTAATTGTAGGAGGAAATCCTTTGGGTGATAGTGTTCTGCCGATTCCGGGTGTGATGCAAGTAAAGATATTAAATTATAATAAAACGATTTCACCAAATGGTGAACCAATTCGATTGGCGATTTATAAAGGAACGCCTGTTTATGATGAAAGTTGGGGACAGGATTTGGTCAAATATAATGATCCTCCTATCTTGATTACAGACTTGATATCGGATAAAATCCCTGAAAAGTTTACCAAAATACCAGTGGACCTCATTTTTGCTCCAAAGGCGCAGGTATTGGATAAGGATTCAAAACCAATCCTTATTGATGGACAAAAAGTCTATTTGTTTTTATATTTTGGGGTAGACATAGGTATTGTCTACTTACCTCAAAAAGAATCCGATGTTGCTTTTGATTCTGACGCAGTCTCAGAAATTGGCGGAATAGGATATAGTCTGGATAATATCTGGCTAAAAAAATAAATCCCATTTGAAAGGAGGGAGATCTGCCTATTGTTAGCGAAAAGGTCAACCATATTACTATAAGAAAGTCATAATGAAAGGAATCAATGATTTAAAACATCGAAAACTACTGGCGCTCTCCCTGAAAATTCAGGGAGAAGTTAAGCATGATATAGATGCCTCAGTGCTTTTTGCCTTGGGTAAAGAGCTTAACGACCTGAATCAACTTTATAGTCAATATCAAGAAGTATTACAACAGTTGGAAATATTGGTCAAGAACTATGAAGGAAAAGAGCGTAATATTCGTTCCGGCATATTATCGCGTTCACTTCGTAAGCTTGTTAGAGAAGGACAAACCGGAGTTGATCTCCGCACCGTGATCAATTCTTTCAATTCCTGCGCACGCTGAAGAAAGAATAGGTATTTATTCCAGTTTTTCTAGCGTGGACTTATTTCTATAGGAATCGTCTCATAACTGCTGCCTAGATATTGATGAATATTGGTTTTATGCTTTTTATCAGAAGCGTTTCTAGCTTGTGGTTTATGTGCATTGATTGTATGCAACACTTCCTCAATAAGTGGATCTTGTATATCGCCTATGGGCACCAATGGTAAAAAATCAAATTCATTTATAGGCTTTTGTGGTAGAATTCCCGCATTGTAGTTTCCTTGGTCCAATTTGTTATAAATTTTATAAACCATTGGCAGCAAATGCCAGCTACGTTCAGAGCCGTGGATTTCTTCTGGTGTAGATATTGTGGTAGAGGCCATGTCTTTTCCGTAAGTTCTATCGCCAACTTGAATAACCTGTACGTAAGGGTGCAATCCATTAATGAGCATTTCGGAGGCGGAAGCTGTGTTTGGACCCGTTAGGATATATATTCTATTTAGTCCCAGGCCCTCTTTTAAAACTTCTTTGGCAATAAAAGAATAACCCTCTGGCTGTCTTTGTAGCGTAGCGGCAAAGTGTCTTCCATATTTTTAATGTCTTTGTTTCCTTGGTATTTTGCAAAGATGTCATTTTCTTTAATGTCAGCGAACAATAGCGCACAAAATGAAGCAAAAGCAACCTGTCCACCAGGGTTATAACGCAAATCGACAACAAGATCCTTTACCTGTTTGGATTTAAAATTTTGTACAGCTTCCAATAATGAATAAGCACCGCTGAAGTCAAATTGACTTAAAAAATGTAGCCTACTGTGGGAGACGACGAGATAATCCTAGACATATAAACAACAGGTTGTGAAATATAGGAGGAGGGTAGAATAAATATTTTCCCATCTATCCGCTTCAGATTGATTGCAGGTAAATGAAAGGATTTATTTATCAGAGCTTTCATATTACTCTTATCCAAAAGCTCGTTGTTCATATAGGATAAAGTATCACCACGTTTTAGACCCAGTAAATCTGCTTCGCTAAATGGAACCACCTGAGTTACGACTTGTATAGTACCCCTTGCAGCCTGCATCTGCACCATGTCGAAGCCAAAAGTATTTGTCAAGGTATTACCGTAGGTGTCGCTGTTCAGGGTCTGCATTATCATTGAATAATGGTCATCTTGAAACAAAATACTTTTGAAGAATAGATCCGGACGTTGCTGATAATCGTTTGTTGTTCTGATTTTAGTATTCCAGTAATAATACTGTCGCATTTGATCCAGAGTCCAGTGGTTGATGGCCTCGTTTGAGCCGGGCTCTTTCAGCGATTCTTCTTTTTCACAGGAGAAGAGAATCACTGAAAAAAGGGTTAAAACAATACGATTTGATTTCCACATTTTTTAAAATCTTAACGACATAAAAATACGTATTATGGAAATGATATTGGCGTTATCTTTATGTTGTTCAAATGTTTATTTGGTTTAAACAACTTCTCAAAGCATTCATATTGCGATGTTTTTATTTCATAAAAAAAGGCTACTCTATATAGAG
>NZ_ASZT02000106.1:0-18236 GCF_001006065.1 Sphingobacterium sp. IITKGP-BTPF85 | reverse complement strand
CGATTTAAATAATTCGCGGTCGATAAGAGATAAAATCTGACTAAAAACATTTAAATTTATCATGGTGGTGTGTTATAATTTTGCAATTTAAATATAGCAACTTTGCTATATCCAAACACCCCCCACTTTTTAAACGTTTAGGACGCAAGTGAGAAGATATGTAATAATTAATGATAGTTACAAAATTATCTGCGCAACTGCAAGTAGCCAACAAATTGCAAATAATTTTGATTTTACCTTAGAAGAAAAGCCAGAAATAATTTCATTGGATCATATTTCAATATTAGATCTTACTTTTTCAGATAAAATAAAAAAAGGTGATAATGTAATTCTCGTTTGTGATGTATTATCAACAGGATACATTACAAATTTAATATCAACACGACTCAACCAATTAGGTGCAAAATTAAAATTCATATCCGTTTTGGTTGATGCATATGATGAAAACTTTGAACCCAACCAACAAATTGAAGAACATAGAGATAAAATTTTTTCTGTATTAAAAAGGAAAATGATAAAATACAGGAGAAAAGCCATAAAGCATGAATTATCTAATGGAACTTTAGGAGTAATTAGAATAAATCCTTTTACAAATACCCCGATTGAGGAAAGTGTCTATGACAGTCCTATAAATAATAGAGTTCTAATCGATAATGATAAATTTATTAGTTTAATCGATGAAAAACATGTAAAGGCAGGATATTATAAATTCAACAATCTAATACATCCATATTTTTTCGACATGGATGGTATTCTCCAGGACACAAAAATAGCAAAAGCTTTAATATTTGAAATCTTCTCAAACTTAAATAAAAATTGGAACCACGAACCTGAAATAATTTTTTATCCTAAAGGATCTGCAATTCATAAACTTGATTTTGATATTCTGAAATCAGAAGTTTTTAAAAATCATTCAATTTCGATTTTTGAATTAGAAAGGTTTCAAACAAATGAAGGTTGGAGATTTCCACATCCTCCAAAATATATGTTTTCTATTGCTCAAAGCAAAAAGCATTAATTATAGATGATGGATCTTGCTCAGGGGATTCGTTAATGCAAATGATAGATGAAATTACCACTTTAGACGTTTCAGAAATTGTCGTAGTATCTATTATTGGGAGACTAAATGACCATAAAAAGGATTTCTTTAGTAGGCTAAATACAATGACTGGAAATAATGGTATTATTCCAGTGAGTGTGTATTTTGGAGTACAGTGGCATATCCCAACTTACTACATTGAAGAAAGTCCAATTATAAGAGAGAAGCAATGGTTAGAAACACTAATTAGTATAGCAAATTTGCCTGATAAAATTCAGCGAACAGCAAACAATATATTAGAGGAGTTAAAACTTAAGACCATAGAAGATGAAAGCAATAAATATTTATTAAAACGAAAAGATGGCAAAAGTATTATTAAAGAATTGATCCTGGTAAAAGAAGAAATTGGAAAAATCACGTCATATAGGTATTATAAGGAATATTTTATATACTTCGATAAATTTATGAAAATTTACGAAGGTGAAGAAAAGTCAGAAGATCGTTACCAAATGATAGAAGCAATATGTGCAGTCTTTTTACATGAACCGAATTTGTTTCAGAAAGTAAAAAATATACTTCCTGATTTAGCTGAAAAAATTGAAGTATTCATACAAACCATATTATTTGGTAATCCAGAAAAACGTAAAAGGCCTAAGCTGTTGAAAAATGATCTATTTTATAAATGGACCAATAAAAACATAATTCATTTATTTTTTATAGTTCATAATGGTGGTAGTTTACTTGACCAATTATCAAATGACAAAATAATAGAATTAATTAAAAATTTCGCTTCACATAGCAGCGATTTGGATTATCTGTTTTATCGAATTTTAAAGTTTATTCCTATATCACAAAATGAAGTTCAGAATAAACCATATGCTGGAAAGATCAAACTACTGGTAGAAATTCTAAAAGAAAGCCCTCAACTAGATTTGGAGATCAAAAAACAGATAAAACGTTATTCAATTTTCTTTGAGTCACTCCCAAATAGCGAACTGGATTTTGACGAACATTTGGCATATATAAAACGTCAGTATAGTAAAATCGGTGATGATAAACACCATAATGTATTTATAATAAATGACAAGATTTTAATCTCTAGTCAAATATGGGTTTACACTAAACTAAAATCCAATAATGAATCAGTTGAAGAGCCATTTAATACAATTAGAAAGCATTGGGAAAATATTTCAATATTCATTTCAAATCTTTTGGGATTTTATAAAACTAATGTTCAATTCTTTACCTTTCATGATTTTGTAAATGATGGTCCAAATGAAAAACGCTCATTAGAAAAGATGTTTGGCATAATAGATAAATCTATTCACAGTGAAGAACTAACAAATGGAGATGAAGTTCTTTTACTATTAAATGAAATTTTCGAAAGGTTTATCCTTGAAAATTCTGAGACATATAAATTGTTTGAAAACATCTCGGTTCAAGATGCTCCAAGAGAATTTTCAGTTTTTCTTGAGACACTTCGAAATAGTTATCCAAATCATAATATAAAGGTTATATCTCCTCCCCAGCCAATAAAATTAAATATTCCATTATTATATTTCAATGGAATAATACTTAAGGAGCTGCTTTCAAATTTTAGGCATTCCGATGAAAACTATCCAATAGAAATTAATTGGGAATACGATGAGAATTTTGCGGTCTTCGAAATAAAAAACCACATAAAAAAGGAAAGCTTAAAGGTGGAGGTCAAGGTATCATTAAGCTTAATTCTTTAAATTCCTTTATAAATGAATTTAAGTATACCCATGAAAATAATGAAGACTTCTATATACAAAAAATTAAAATTTCAAAGATATAATAATGACACAAAAAGATTTTCAAATTTTAGAAGAAACAATTTTATTGTTTTGGGATAATGCAATAAACTTCAATGACCCTACAACTCAGCAGAAAATTGGGATACAGCTATATAAGGATGTAATTCTAATTGACAGTTTGGATAAAATGAATTCAGTAATGAGTGGCGATTATGCAGAAGATCAGAAATTCCTGTTTTTTATTCACTTAGATCATTCAACTGAAAATAAAGGTTGGGACTCGTTTAAAGTTTCAAAAATTTTACAATACTATCCTGATCTATCATACTTTTTAGTTTCTTCAACTCCTAAAAGCAAAATATATTCTACGGGTAATGAATCCCTAGACGTTTTTACATATGACAGTATCCATATAGATGTTGACAAAAGATTTCAAAGACAGACAATAAATATGATAAAAGGAATTCAATGTAATATAATAAAACAAAGTATAAAAAAAGAAGAGTTTCCAGTTGTAGACTATGCAATACTAGTTGCATTATGGGATGATGAGTATGAAGAAGTATTAAAAGCATTTGACCATATTGAAAAAATTAAAACCGGTACTAAAAGTTATGATATTTTGGCAGTTAAAGGCCAACCAGGTAAAAGGATCGTCGCAACTTCATGTACTTCGACAGGAATGGTGGACGCCTCAATTTTTGCTACTCAAATGCTTGAGCTTTTTAAACCAAAAATTATTTTTATGACAGGAGTATGTGGAGGGATTCCTGATCTACCTTTTGGTTCAATAATAGTTGCAGATAAAATCTTCACATTCCAAAAGGGCAAAATATCAGATTTAAGGACAAAAGAAAAAGAAGAGGTACAACTCTATGATACGCTCAAAAATCCGGTTGATTTAGACCATTTGTATGACCAAAATAACGATCAAGTAAGATTATCTTTAGAAAAGTTTACAATTGAACATGATGATATGCCAACTTTAGACCCTGAAATTTTGGATGATATTCGATCAAATAAAAAGAAAATTCTTGAAAAAATAAACAATGTATTAGAAGATTTTCCAATTTCGCATAGCAAAATAAAGATAGAAATAAACGCTCTTGCCTGTAGTACTATGGTAATTGATAAAGAGGGATATTTCGAAGAAAATATAAAAGCAATAAATAGAAAGGTTGTAGGAGTAGAAATGGAGAGTTATGCCGTAGCTAGGGCTTGTAAATTTGCGAATAGCGGAAAAACAAAATGGTTGGTAATCAAATCGGTTATGGACAACACAACAATTAAGGAAGATAAATACAAAAAATTAGCAGCATTTACTAGTGCACAATTTTTAAAATATTTGCTAGAAGATAATGTTATGTAAAGAAATATTGGTTTTTGAGAAAGATATTTTTAAATTAGGTCAAACCAAGACAATTTCAATAAAATCGTATCGAAAGAATAATCCAATGACAGAAAAACAGATTAAACAGCGCTGGATAGATATAAAAAGGGAAAATTGATGAATCTAATCAGAAATACAAACCAACTATTTTAATAATAGCATATTTAAGTATTCACTGATTATTGCACAAATTTCCTCAACTATTAAAAACGAACCCGATTGAACAATTGTAGAGATATAAGAACTAATAATGAGAATTATTTATAAATTTGCTATAAATCATTTCGGATGGTTGCTCTTTGATACAAGATAAATTCTAAAAATTAGAAAGTATACGAATTAGTGGAATTCAATAAAAAATTGAAAATCCTCTTTCGTGGCAATATTTCAAAAAGATACGAAATATTATAAAAAAACGCAGGAAATCGAGGTGGTTCGAATCCCTCCTCCCCCCGACCATTTATAATTTACTTAGATATTAAGCACTAAAATTTAGTAATATTTATTGTCATAACTTTCTTATTTACGTATATTGGCGGGGCTAAAAATTAAATAAATAATTACAAATAATTAAATACGCCCAAAATATAATGTCCATTTTTCCAGTTATAGCGTCAACCTTATCAGAGAAGAACTTAGGTGAATTTGTTAAAGATAGATACGATCTTAGTGAAGGATTTCAGTGTACATTATTCCGAACAGGTGTAAATCATACCTATTTTATTTCTGACAAAAAAAATAAGTATGTAATAAGAGTCTATTGTCATGGTTGGAGAACCAAAACTGAAATTCAAGAAGAATTGTGGCTTCTTCAACTGTTGAAAGATAATAGTGTTTCTGTTTCATTCCCTATTCCAGATAAAGACAATAATTTGATACAAGAAATTAATGCACCTGAAGGGCAACGCTACATTGTACTATTCTCATATGCTAAAGGAGAAAAAATGAGATTTATGGATAATGAAACTTGTTTTGAAATGGGATGTCTAATGGCAAGGTTTCACAACATTACTTCAAATAAAAACATAAATAGAGTTAACTATAATTCAGAATTACTTTTAAATAAATCATACGAATTATTAAATCACTATTTCGCTGAGGATTTGAGCGAGATGAAATATCTTAAAAAAATAGGACTGGAAATCTCCAATACATTTAAAGAAATTGAACAATCTGAATTTCAAAAAGGAATAGTTCATCTCGATATTTGGTATGATAATGTAACTGTCAATAATAAAGAAGAAATAACCATTTTTGACTTTGACAATTGCGGTAATGGCTTTTTGATTTTGGACATTGGTTATTTCTTTATCCAACTATTTCACATAGAGATAAATAAAGAAATCTATGAATCAAAAGTTGAAAGTTTTCTTAATGGCTACCAAAAGGTAAGAGAGATTGCGGAAAAAGAAATTAAACTAATTCCAGATGCTGGGGCATCTATTTTTGCTTTTTATCTCGGCGTTCAAGCACAAAGATTTGATTGGTCAAATATTTTTTTGACAGAAAACTATTTGAAAATGTTTGTTGGAAGGATAAAAACCTGGAAAGAATATTATGAATCAAAAGAAACAACTGTGGCTAGCAATGGATATACACTATAATTGCCACAAAAATTCTAAATTAATGGCAATTTTACTGAAGTGTTAATTTAAAAGATTTAACGCAATATTCTAGCCTAAGTTCAAATCCCTCCTGGTTTCGAAAAAATGGTTAAAACCACCTAAGTTTGCATAAACGGCATATGCTATTCGTCAAATTCATATAGTTTCACCAGTTTTTTTCCATTAACTGATATGAAAATAGAAATTGCGAATTTCTATTTTGTCCCCCCAATAATTAATAAAATTGGTTCTGGGCATTCATATTTTCCTGTTTGAGAAATTTGGTGAATTTGATTTACATCTTGCCGACTTGGTTCAGGAGAAGTACCCGGGTGAAAATGCCATTCACCCAAATAGTATTTTCCAACACCCCAATTCTCATCAAGAATTTTACTCAATCCGGAAACACCGCGGGTAAAAGTAAACCGTGCTTTTTTAGAATCTTTTGGAGGTCCAGTGATTAGTGATATATATGCCACAGGATAGTCATTTTGATAATTACCAATTAATATACCTCCAGTTTCATTTTGAGAATTAAAGGACAGTTCTTTGATGTAATTAATGCAATCATCAGTAATATTCACCGTAAATAAGTTATCATCCGAACAATACAATTTATTCACTATCTATAATATTAAGTCCTATAAAATCATTTTGTATGTCGAAAATTTTTTCAATTACGAACATTTTGATTCAAGATAAAAATCCATATTCATGGCACTAATAAAAAAGTACTCAAAAAAGTGTGTTTAAATGGTTGGGGGCCAATTGGTTCGGTTCCCTCCCTTTCCTCATAACAAAAAGAAGCTGTAAGATCTTTAAAGTTTAACAACCATTTCTACTATTGACGTTTAGTAAATAACCATCGGAAGTTTCATTCTACAGAATATCTATATATAAGTACAGAATTTCATTTTATATAAATTTCAAGATTCTACCACATTGAACTTTAAGAAATCCGGAGCTGGTATATATAGGCGCAATTCATTTTATTAAATTCTCTCATTAAAACTTATGCCATCCTTGGATCAATCCAGAATAGATCACGGAGTTGTAGTAAGTCTTCTGTATCCATCAAATTATAAACCAGCTCATCCTTTTCTTCTAAAGGAATCGTTATTTGTTGATCCGTTCTAAGTAAAAAAATGGTTAAAATAGCATCCTTATCATATATTGAGATATCGGATTGTACCATAGTAACATCATGTTTGTTAAACCATTCTCTTGCCTGTTCTTGATCTAGGCAGATCAGGGAAAGGGTTAGATCTTCAAGATCTCGCATCTCATCGATGATATGAGTGGGATAATTTACGCCGATATAAGCTAGATACATAAGATGATTGCCAGTGCGCAAGGCATAATTACGTATTAAGACCCGCTTTGGATCGAATGAAAAAACATAATATTCTGGATTGGAGATAAACTTATAGTGCTTGCCGTAAAACTGGATTTTATACTCCAATTCTTCTAAATGATCTATTTCTATAAATACTTCTCCTAAAAGCTGCCCCCCATCTATATTGTTAAGTGCATCTTCGATAATTAATAGTGCTTGCTCTTCCATAGGAACAATG
This sequence comes from Sphingobacterium sp. IITKGP-BTPF85, assembly GCF_001006065.1. Classification (NCBI taxonomy): domain Bacteria; kingdom Pseudomonadati; phylum Bacteroidota; class Sphingobacteriia; order Sphingobacteriales; family Sphingobacteriaceae; genus Sphingobacterium; species Sphingobacterium sp. IITKGP-BTPF85. The sequence continues at coordinate 10,851 of NZ_ASZT02000106.1, read as the reverse complement.
CTTCCACTACAATCTAAGTGTAACAAATAATCATCAACATCAGGTACAGTTAACGGATACCATGTTGGGTTTTCGTCGTCAACTGTATTTTTAGATGTTAAAATGTTATAACCGTTACGCTTTAATTCTAATAGTATAATTCTGCTCAGGGGGACAAACTTCATAAGATCTTACACATATGACTAAAACAAACTTTGCTGCATGGGTCCATCCTGTCCTAAAGGTGGCAGATCTGACCATTGATAGGGCTCGTACCGATGTTTTCCATCTGGCCTGTTGGGATATCCTCTCAAGGTATAGACTGGATAGTATTCTAATGCCTTATCGGGCATCTCATAATTGAAAACGGGCATCAGGCTTTCTTCATCTTGGGCATGGAGCCATTGCTGTTCGAGCTCAGGTGTTAAAAATAAAGGCATACGTCTTTTGTTCGGTCCATCGTTATGGATCTGGCCCATAACGGTATTGGCTTCACGGGTAAGCATACCAAAGCTTCCTATTTTATGGATCTCTCCTTCCTGGTCAACAATCTCGTGCCATTGGTACAAACCTGGGATATAGAAGATCTCTCTTCCTTTCTCTCCAATGAAATAAGGTACTTTCTTTTTCCATCCGTGCACTTTGCGGTGCTCAAAGGTTCCAGATACGGGGATAAGACAACGTTGATTTATGAGTCTATGCCAATACGACTTGCTATCTGCAAGGATTCGCTCGCTCCGCACATTGATCATATTGCGGCGGCGGTCTTCCTGTTCTTTCTGGTCTTTGATATAGGTGGGCAATACGCCCCACTCCATTTCAAGCAAGCCCAGCTCCTCGCCTTCTTTGTCTTTGTAGATAATGGGATATGCGGGAAAGGTGATGGCCTGCACGTTTTCAAAATAGCGGTAGTCGTATTCGAGCTGTTTGCGTTCGTCCCGTAACTTAGGGAATGCTTTCTTGACTATTTCAAGATCGGTATGAAGTGATATGTCCCAGCACATAGTTGTTTATATTGATAGTATGTTTCTTGTTAAACACGGTGATGTATTCATTTGTTTTGTCTGCGGCTATTAACTGATGAGTTCAATAGCCCTGACTTTTTTTGTGTCTTACCATCGGTAATGATCGCCCATACGCGGCCATGCTCAAGGGTAAAGAGGATATCGATCGGATCTTTCCTCTTGAAGGTAGTCTGGTTACGGAGGTAACCGACAATCTTGCTTTCGTACATGCGTAACATGCGCTTGTCCCACTTTTCTTCGCGAAAGCGATTGTTGAAGATGCGATAACCGGAATTGGTGTCCAATAACTGCTGTATGCTATGGGCATCTGCCGGTATCTGTATGGCTTTCCCTTCCTTGGTCCCAGTTCTGCAGCATGGGCATGAGCTTCTTCGGCTGACCAATATGGCGAAAGGAGAAAACCTGTCCCTTTGGTAACATCGGGCCACTCAAACCGCTGCAGTACAAAATCACGGTAGCCCTGTTCCAAAAATTCCTGAAAAGTAGCACGAGTGAGTTGTTCGAATGGATTGTAAAGCATAGCGGTATTGCGTTCTTGATACGAATATAAGAAAATGACGGTTTAGTCTGCGTACAGATTTTTCAATATAAACTTTTGATTAATATCATTTATGGATGACTCAATTGTATCTGGTTTTGAATTTATAAGGTTTAAATAAGATTTTAGAACTGGAGCAACAATGTAGTCTTTCTGGCAACAATACTTTGAAAAAGATCCCAATGGAGCGTATCTGCTACAAAGGTTATCTAATTAGTCAGACAGTGTCTGACCAATTACAAAACATTAATTTTGAAAACGATACATATCAAAAATCTGTGCATCAACAGTTTAATTCTGACCTCATAAAGTTTGAAGAATTGCTTACAAAACTATCATATTCCCATTTCTTGGAATTGATTATAACAAAGTTATCTGTGAAGTTTAATTAATACAAACACTGACGATAGCCCTGTTTCAGAAATTCCTGAAAGGTACCACGGGTGAGTTGTTCAAATGGAATGTATAGCATAACGGTATCGTGTTGTTGATACGAATATAAGGAATATCAATAGAAATTTCACGGCATTTACCGCTATATACTCCGTGGATCTGGCTTAAGGGGCATCTTGGCACAGCGGATCACCCACAATATAGAACACTTGAAAACAACAACTTAAAAACATTTTAAAAATGAAAATATAAATATTTTTGCATGAAATTTGAATTTTATTTCATACATTTGATTCATGTATAAGTTGGATAATTTAAAAAAATCAATACGAAAAGGACAAGTCTATCGTAGAGAGGATTTGGCAAAATCATCAAAATCAATAGATCGTGATCTAGCTATCCTAGTGCAAGAAGGTAGTCTTAAAAAACTAGCTCAAGGCTTATACTATGCTCCTAAAAAAACAGTTTTTGGAGATTCGGTTCCCGAAGAGAAAGATGTCATAAAGAAATATCTGAAAGGTGATGATTTTTTAATAACATCTCCCAATTATTACAATTCAATAGGATTGGGAACAACACAATTGTATAATAGTAAAAGTATATATAATCATAAAAAGCATGAAGATGTCAAACTTGGAAATAAAGTTTATCAGTTTAGACGTAAGTCCAAATTTCCAAAACAGCTTTCATCCGAATACTTAGTTATTGATTTATTAAACAATTTAAAAAGCTTGGAAGAAGACGAGCAAACCCTATTACATAATCTAAAGTCAAGGGTACAGCAATTTAATAAAGAGCTTCTTAAAAAGAATGCAGCTAGATATGGCTCTATAAAAGCTAAAAAAATAATAAATGAACTAGTATAGAACTATGTATCTACATCAGCACAAGAACTTCAAAGATCTTATCCTGGCAGAATCTGAAATACGAGCAATTGATCCGATACTGATCGAAAAGGATTATTGGATTATGCACTGCTTATATGGTCTTCAAATACTAGGCTTTCAATTTGAATTAAAAGGCGGTACTTCCCTATCTAAAGCTTATAAAATAATTGATAGATTTTCAGAAGATATTGACATACATATCCACCCCGCTGCTGCTTTGGGAATAAATGAAAATCCGAAAAATACCAATCCAAAAAATGTTGCAAAAAGATTAGCTTTCTATGAAAGCTTAGCCGATCAAATAAAAATAGATGGAATAATAGGCGTTGAAAGGGATACTGTTTTTGATGATACTCAATATTACCGAAGTGGAGGAATTAGGTTAATTTACAATTCCTTTTTTAACGAATTGCCAGGATTAAAACAGGGTATTCTGTTAGAAGTAGGATTTGATAATGTAGCCCCAAATAGTCCTATAGATATATCATCATGGGCATTTGAGAAAGCGGTACAAGCATCGATTGATTTAACAGATAATAGAGCGCTACAAGTTGCATGTTATGATATGTGTTATACTTTTGTAGAAAAACTGCAAACAATAGCGACAAAATTTAGGAATATGCAAAGTTCAGGAGACAACCAAGTGAATTTTATGCGTCAATATTATGATGTTTATCAACTTCTTAATCAACAAGTAGTAATAGATTTCATTGGAACTCCCGAATATTTAGCTCATAAAAAGCGTAGATTCCCTAATTTGGATTTTGCTATTCCAATTGCACAAAATGAAGCTTTTTTATTAGAAGATAGTAAAGTAAAAGAACATCTCAATCAACTGTATATTAAAAGCAATGCACTTTACTACAGTGGACAGATTGATTTACAAACTATACTTGATTTATTAAAGATACACCTTGAAAAATTATAATTTTTATTTGTCCATCACAATCGTATGGAGATAAAATAAAGGGTTATCCCTGGTGCAATTTATTTTAATTGTATATCTCTTTCGTATCTACCAACAAACTTCGAATAAGACACCAGTATTATATGCTGCTCATTCCCATATGTTTTATAGTTTGAACTGCTATATACTCCGCGGGTCTGGCTTAAGGGGCATCTTGCACAGCGGATCACTTCCAGTGACGGACAGCCAAACTCCTGCACGACCTTCCCTTCGATGAGGTAAATGCCGGCTCCTCTTAAAGGATATTGTGCCAACGTGGGCGGAAAATGCACGGTGTCGAAAAACTTGCCTTCGATATCCAGGAAGGTCCCGAATTTCATCAGTTCACCACGCTTTGTCTTCACAAACTTTTCGGCCACAAAATCGCCTACCATACGAACGGTCCGACCGACATGATCCATCAGTCACGACTCTGCACATCGCCTCGAAAATCACTCCGGGCAAGATCAAACAGGGTACCGCTGACACAAAAACCAATAAGTTCCATCTCATCATAATAGTCCTCCAGGATATGGCTATCCAAAGGTGGCAAAACGGGTTTACGGCTATTGGATTCAAACAGTTCGGCAGAGGGGCTTGCTTTTGTATGCTTGTTCAGCAAAAGATGTGCTTCCCAAAGGAGTTCTTTCTTGCTGCTAGCGAAACTGCGGAATGCACCGATACGGATAAGAATGATCAACTGCTCGAGTCCTGTGCCTGTTCGCTTGATAAACTGCTCGAGATTCTGATACAACCCATTCCGTGTGCGTTCTTCTATCAATCGTTCAACTTGTTTGGATTCTATGTGCTGCATGCAGTCAAAACCGAGATAGATATCGCTCCCATGAATGCTAGTCTGATACTCCGACCGGTTGATACAGGGCAGACAGATGGTAGCACCCGCGACACGGGCTTCGTTGACATAGACTTTGCGGTTATAGAAACCGCCATAATTGTTGAGCACACTGACCATAAATTCGAGTGGAAAATAGGTCTTGAGGTAGAGACTCTGATAACTCTCGACAGCAAAGGAGGCAGAATGGGCTTTGTTGAACGAGTATCCTGCGAAACTCTCCATCTGACGCCAGATCTCCCGGCTCACTTTTTCGTCATAACCCTTCGCTCTGCAGTTGTCAAAATACTTCCCCTCGATCTCAATAAGATGATCTTTACTTCGATATTTACCGGACATCATGCGACGGAGGACATCGGCGTCGGCCATATCCAGCCCACCGTAGGCATTGGCGATCTTCATCACGTCTTCCTGGTAAACCATGACACCATAGGTTTCTTCCAGCTGCTCTTTGAATACGGGATGCGGGTATACCACCTGACTGGGGTCATGGTGCCGCTGGATAAAGGCGGCCATCATCTCGCTGCTCGATACGCCTGGCCGGATGATCGAGGATGCGGCAACAAGCGTAAGGTAATCGTCACAATGCAGTTTGGTAAGCAGCTGCCGCATGGCCGGGCTCTCGATGTAAAAACAGCCGATGGTATTGGCAGAGCGAAGCTGCTGGGCGATATGCGGATCTTCGAAAAAGCGTTTTGGCTGACGGGTATCAATCGTGATGCCCTGATTGGCATGTACGATCTCCCGGCAGTCTTTAATATGCCCGATACCACGCTGGGAAAGGATATCGAATTTTTCAAATCCGATTTCTTCGGCGACATACATATCAAACTGCATGGTCGGCAGTCCTTTCGGCGGATAATCGAGCGCGCAATAGCTGACCAATGGCTGTTCCGAAATAAGCACTCCGGAGGCGTGGATGGTTCGCTGATTGGGAAAATCGGCCATACGGTTGTAGACGCTCAAGATGGTATTGGTCACTTCATTTTTATTGAGCATATGCTCGGGCTCATGTACCAGACGGTCAATTTCGGATTTGGGAAGACCATAGACTTTGCCGAGCTCACGCAGGATGCTCCGCGACCGAAAGGTGCTCATGGCTCCCATTAGCGCGGTATAGCCGTGCTGGTAGCGATTGAAAATATAGTCGTACATATCGTCTCGGTCCCGCCAACTAAAGTCAACATCAAGTCGGGCGGACTTTTACGCTTGGGATTGAGGAAGCGTTCGAAAGGTAGTTTGAGGGCAATGGGATCGACATCAGTAATACCCAAACAGTAAGCAACTGCGGAATTGGCTCCGGAACCGCGACCTACGTAATGGTAATCGCGATGACGGGCATAACGGCAGATATCATCGGTGATGAGAAAGTAACTGGAAAAATTGAGCTGTTCGATGATCTCGAGTTCGCGTGCTATACGTTCCCGGGCTACGGGGTCGTTCTTGGCATAGCGGTGTTCGAATCCGTCTCCGGTATATTTGAGGAGCAGCTGTTTATCATTGTAGCGATTTCCGGTAAAAGTGGCCTTGTTCTTCACGCTCTGGAAATCCATCTGAAAGCGGCATTGTGCCAACAGCCGATGGGTGTTGTTCAAGAGCTGTGGCAGATCGGCATAGATTTTCATCAGCCGTGCTTTGGGTACAAAGACTTCATCGACAGGTGCTACTTGTTCGTCCGAGAGCTGTGAGATGAGCAGATTGTGATCAATAGCTCTGAGCTGACGATGAAAGGTATGTTCTGCCGTGCGGAATGTCACCGGGGCAAGTATAACGGCTTTGGAAAGCAACTGCTTATCCATCAGGATGGCCTTGCTCCGCTCCAGCGGACGGATACCGATGTATTCGTAGTCTTTCAGCGCAAAACTGCCCATGCGCTCTAACGGGTAAATGACAAATACTTCCTTGAACTCTGGAGCCTGCAATGGAATTTTTGCGTTCTCGAAATTGAGCTGTGTACGGTAGGCATTGATCTCGCTAAAGCCCCGTTCATTTTGTGCAATGGCGATAAAACAGCAGGTGTCGTCCTGACGGAATTCCATGCCGGCCAATATGTTGAGACCTGCCTGCTGGCCTTTTCGGATAAAGTCTATGGAACCGGTACTGTTGTTGATATCGGTGAGCACGGCAGTATCGTAGCCATTGGCGAGCATGCCTTCCAGTAGTTCGTCGAGACTGAGCGTACCATGGCGTAAGCTGTAATAGCTGTGCAGATTAAGGAGCATGGTCACCTCCTTTCCTTGATGGTGGTTCTGGAGCGCAGATGCCTTTCATCAGGTACTGGCTACCGTAACGCATGCGAATCTTGTCCATGGCCTGCAAGAGATTGACTTCTTCACTGCTGTCATTGAACAGATCGGTCTGATAGGCGCCATAGATGAGATTGGAAAACTTGATTCCGATGAGGCGGATAAGCATGCGCCGGCTGTACAGCTTTTTAAATAGTGCCATTACTTTTTCGGTAATAAGCTTATCCGAGTTGGTGAAGGCTACTTTGACCTGCTGGGTATGGGTATCGAAATTGCTGTAACGGATTTTGAGGGTGATACTACTGGTGAGTTTCTGATCTTTGCGAAGCTCAAATGCAAGGGTATCGACCATACCGATCAGTGTTCGGCGCAGCAGATCCATATCAATGGTATCCTGCTGAAAGGTTGTTTCTTTGCTCATGGATTTCTGCTCCCGAAATGGCAGTACAAGGGAGTCGTCGAGACCGTTTGCTTTTCGCCAGATGGTGACTCCATTCTCCCCCATCACATGTTTCATGGTGAAGGCTTCCATCTGCTGCAGAGTGCCGATCTTGCTGATACCCATATTGCGGAGTAAGGTGTAGGACTTCTCGCCTACCATCGGAATTTTCCGTATGGAAAGTGGTGCCAAAAATCCTTTTTCGGTACCACTGTTGACAAACAGTTCACCGGACGGTTTGGCCTGACCCGTAGCGATCTTGCTGACGGTTTTATTGACGGACAGTCCAAAGCTGATGGGTAATCCTGTTTCTTTTATAATGCGCTGCCGCAATTCCTGCGTCCACTGCCAGCAACCAAAGAAGCGGTCCATACCGGTCACGTCGAGATAATGCTCATCGATACTGGCTTTTTCAACCACAGGTGTCACCTCTTCGATAATCTCGGTGACCATAGAGGAATAATGACTGTACAGGTCATGATCGCCCCTGACAATGATGGCTTCGGGACACATACGCAAGGCCAGCCGCATGGGCATGGCACTGTGTACGCCATACTTCCGAGCTTCGTACGAGCATGATGCCACCACACCCCGATCGGAAGTCCCACCGATAAGCACTGGTTTACCCACCAACCCTACGTTGAGCAAACGCTCTACGGACACAAAAAATGTGTCAAGATCACAATGCACTATATTCCGTTCCATTTCCTAAAAAATCATCTCTATCCCATCTGTTGTTTATACTTTAAAGGTATAAATACTCGATCAAATATACTAACATATTTAGCTAAAATAAGTGTGAAATTTACACATTTTGATAAACAGCTGAATTACAAGACTAAAATATTTAGTCAAACACGATATAAGAAATGATCTTTAAATGGAAAGATTGAGGATTTAGTGACTGACGATAAAACTGTAAACGTTTACGAAAATGCCTATTCTTGCGAAAAAACTATTCCTCATCCGTGCATTTGATTCATTTATCATCAGATTTGAAGAGTTGGGATTTAAGACAAGAAGAAACATAAATAAATTTTGTGTTATGTGAGTGTTATATTAGTTTTTACGAACATTGATCATTTTTTATATATTAGTTTTACCAATACATGAGTAAGTGACAAGGGTAATATAAAGTTCTGTTTCACCAACATTGTTCTTGGCATTAATTTAAAACTGATCGCAAAAATAGACAATGTTTAATATTTTTAAAAAGAGAACCATTCTTCCTGAAGATTACTCAAACCTTATAGACGAAAAATCTTATGAAATCTTTCTGAAGAAATGTCTGTTAACACTTAAGTATCTAGGTTATAAAGTTATAAGCTTTAACAATGGTGACATTGTGTATGAAAAAGAAAACAGCCTAGAAGCACATTTCTATTTAGACAACCTTCTAAGGAAATACCTACAAGTAAATAATGAGGAACAAGATATTGTAATACAAACGCACTTCAGTAAATTAAAAGACCAATCAAAAGCATACACCTACCTTTACAAGGATTTTGATTATGCAAAGCAATTTCTTAAAATATTACTGAAAGCAGACGATATTTTACCCAACAATGAAGATTTCGTTTATCAAAAAAGCTATCCCAATTTATTGACATTTTTGGTCTTTGACTTTGAAGATCAATTTCATTATGTAGAAAAAAGCAAAGTACATCTTTGGGAAGTAGATGAGATCCAATTATTTGAAATTGCAAAAAATAACTTAAGAAAAGAAGAAATAGAAATTAAACAATACACATATGAAGATAAATACGATGTCTTTGTATTACTTAATGGCGACTTTTCAAGTTCATATACATTATTAATTGAACAAGATTTAGACTTCACTATTGGACAATTTGGAACTTTGATTGCTTTACCAACAAAAGGAACTGCATTTCTATATCCCATTTCAGAAGCTGATATCTTAGACGTTATCGTAACAATCTATCCGACAGTTGAACAATGTTTTGATGAAGACCCAGGTAATATAACTCTTGATTTCTTTTGGTATTTTAATGGAAACTATGAATGTTTCATAAAAGAAAAAATGATGACGGGACAATGAGTATTAGTACACCAAAAAAACTAGCGAAATTATTGAATAATAATTAAGTTAAAATGCATTGACCAAAAATTGATCATTGGAATATAGATACAGATATAAATCTTCAGGGGATCGATTTATAGCAAATTCAGCAATAGTAAATGGTACAGATAATTACACTCATAAAAAACGGATAATGATAGTATTCAAGACAACGTATCATTCACAGCTTTTACAGAAAATTATATTCCAGCTGGTGATGATACAAATCTTTATTCCTACAATATTGTGTATTACACAATATAACTTTTAATATATGACTAACCGAAAATACTATATAGAACAAAAATTTATGAAAATATTTTTGTTTTTACTACTTACCATTACATTTCTAAATGGTAACTTTTGTATTGCTCAATCTCACAGACTAAAAGATCTGACTATTAGCGGATTAAATAATTGTCACTCAGATTATTTTGAAAAAAATCAAGATTTAGATAGTTTAATTATTAACTACGACAAAAATGAACCTATAGAACTTTTTTTTAAATATGAAAATAAGAAAGCCGGACAAAATAGAAAATCCTACTTCTATTTAAAATTTCCAGGTGATTTATTCCTTTTAAAAAGAGACTATCCCAATTTAAAAATACCAGATTATCCAATATATGACTTAAAAATAATTGATGAAAAATATGATGAAAAAAATGAACTTATAAACTACACAATAACTGCAATACTGACAAAAGATAGTCTAAAATACATGCTAACAGAATGGTTGCATAAAGGAACAAAAGTTCAACGTGAACTTTCCAGTATCCCTTATGAAGGATTCAATGCTAGTTACAAAAAGGGTAACGCTGTCTTAGAAGAAAATTTAAATAAGGATATTCCTGGCATTAGAAATATAAATAAAGAAACTCATTATCTTTTTAAAGGTATAGTTGATCAGAAAGGATATATAAACAATATGCAAATGTTAATGGGTAATGACAAAGTAGGCAACCAAATACTTCGTTCACTACAGCAGTCTGGACCTGTATGGCAGCCAAGGATACTAGGAGGTCGAATTGTGAAAAGCTATATTGAAATTTTTGCACAAGTCCAAAATGGCGCTTTAAAAGTATTTACCTGTGGTTATAATCGATAATCTCAACGTAGGGAGTTGTAAAGATCGAATAATGTAAACTGGCTTCCAGCTACTATAGATCGTGGACCTAAAGAATCAAAAATTAGGATATATGTACTACTTAATAGTGATGGCATATACTACGCTCTTATAGAGCTCCTGTAATTTGTTTTCATATTTGCGGGAGCGCCCACCGAAGAATCCCGAAGGGATCTGCGAAGCAAACAAGACAAAGCTCGCTCCGGATTGCACTCAAAGCATTGGCTCCAATAACAGCTGTTACTGAAATGGGATTTTGTGATTATCGGCTTGATTAAAAAATACGGGAAGCCGTAAGGTATAAAACGTATAAAGCATTCTTGGCAGAATGGCTTTATA
>NZ_ASZT02000105.1:0-18490 GCF_001006065.1 Sphingobacterium sp. IITKGP-BTPF85 | reverse complement strand
GAAGAGGATTTAGCTAGATAAACTGAAGTCTCATTTTATTTCACATCGTCCCGAATAAAAATAAAGCTTGGAAAATTTCCAAGCTTATTTTTTATTCTTCAATCTGTTTAACTTTTTTCACACTCAGTAATAAAAGTGCAATACCGACTAAATAGACAATCCACCCCCAACGCATATGTATTGATTTGGATAATAGCCGATCTGCAAATCCCCATCCGAAATAATTATTGATCTTAAAAAATACGGCAGAAATACTGATCAGGTACCAAACTGCTGCTACCCGAGTCATCAAGCGATATCCTGTTAATTGCCTTACAAAGAAAAGTAGGGCTGTTATTCCTATAATCATATAGGTAATAAAAAACAATGCAGCATCTGTTTGATAGAGGTTCCAATTTCCCTTAATCGGCACCTTTAACATCGGCAACATCCCTGCTAAGAGGCAGAGAATCAAACCTGATAAGGCTAAGCTTTTTCTGATGATAATCATAATATCCAAATTAATATGGCGCAAAAATAATCATCTGCCTGATGAGTTTTGATATTTATTTTATTAAAATTCATATTTCTATAAACGTACCTAAAAAAATCGTTCATGGCTAAAAAAAGCAAACCCCAAAGAATACAATTTGTTCTTCTCGGGGGTTTTAGATTAATAAAAATTGACTATGTATTGTTGTATCCCACTATAGGACCAATAATTAGTCTTTTAGAAATTCCAATTCAAAATTATTCAAATATGGTTTTCCATCATAATTGAAATCTGCCAAAATTTCAATATTCATCCAGTACAAACAAAGCGCTGCAATGTCACTTGTTGCTGTTGGTATGGAGATCTTAGCTGTTATAGGCTCGGGATTAGTTCCTGGAGCATAAAAGTCCTCTAAATAGTTCCATTTATAATCTCCTGATAGACTCATATTGTATCCTCCAGGAGCCTTATTGAAATATGTACCCTCGGATCCTTCATCCATTGGCCAGAAACCAATTAGATTACTATAATTTGGATGTTTTGTGATATCTTTTAAACCAATAGCATTTTTTATTGTAGTAGCATCAAGTGCTGCATTATAATAAGCTAGATTAGCAGCATGCATATTTAAATTAGTACCGCCACCGTCAACATTCTTATAACCAACCTGTAAAGCATCAATGGCTGATAAATTTTTAGTAGCTAAAATATCACCCGAATTATTCATCACACCATCTGTATAAGTAGTTACTGTACGAGCTGTTGCTGGTGACCCTGTGGTTTTAACAACCATCGTCAACGTATGCCAAGTACCCAGTGTTAAATTACTTCCACCAGAAATCTGGGTCTTACCTTTACCTCCATTTCGGGTTCCACCAATTACTGTACCCCAGCTAGTACCACTTTGCAGCCAAAGCCAACCTGTCATACTTTGCCCCAACAAGTCACTTCCTTTAGACAAAAAACCTGGATAACTAGTGTTCACATTAAGTTTTACGTCCATTTGTACGGTAAAATCTTTAGTTTCACCTCCATCGTATAGGTTATTGTCGTTACCTACTTGAGCCCTTGCTGTTGCCCCTTGAAACAATACCGGATTGAATCCCGATTTTTTCAATTCATATTCCTTCAAATTAGGTTGGCTTACAATCGTAAATCCGCTTTTCGCATCTGTATTGCTTCCGCCATGATTTGTAGTCACAATAACTAACCAATGCTCCTTAGTGTAATTTTTTCTGGCTTTAATGGCTTCAACAATATTTCCGATGTATTCATCCGACTTAACAATTGCACTTTTAAACTTTGCATTATTAATCGTATAACCACCGTCTTCACCTGCTTTTTGCACATCACGTAAATTAACCATAATAGTGCCTAAGCTATTTACCTTACTCAAGAGGCTAATGGTACTATCTTTAACCGCGAGATCTGAATTAACGTCAGGTGCATAATCTGCATTTCTCACGTAATTTCTTAGTTCATCCCAAGTTGTTACCATCGCTGTGCTTACTGATTTGTATTGGGTAACATAATCTAGTACATTTCTAAAATTAACAATTTCGCCATGTTCTTCATCATCGCCATGCTCCGTTCTTTCAAAATTATCAGCACTTGTTTGATGTTTTGAAAAACCTGTCCCTGTTAACATCGAAACCCAACCTGCTGCATTTGATGTTGTAGGTAATGTGTTAAACGAATATTTGGAATTCTTCTGTAAAGCGGCCAGGTTTGTTGGCACAGCTTTTTGTAGCTCTTCACCAGACAAACCGTCAATACTGATCACAATAACCTTACGCTGAGTACCATTAAAGTCTTTAATATCCTCAAATACAGGAGGAGGATTGTCGTATTTTTTACAAGCTGTAAAAGATGAAACACCTACTGCAACGAATAAAAAAGTTCTAAATATTTTTAAATTTACTTTCATCTACATATTTTTTGATAGAGAGACTCTGTTAAATGAAAGCACAAATAGCTTTCATTTAACACTGTTTCATCCTTATTCATTCAACAATTACGGTCTAATCAAATTCATTTCACCAAATACCACATATGGATTAGCTTTGTATCCATTTTTTACAATTACTTTAAAGAATTTTCCAGTTACATTACCTTTTGGAAAAATATATTCAAATCTATTGTTGCTTGCAGGCAGAGTTGCTTCTCCAATTTTTGTGTATTCAATATTATCTGGACTAGAATAGATTTCGATATCTTTTCCATCTCCCTCTCTATTACCTCCTGGTCTTCCATTAAAGTACATCCCTTTGATCGGCATAATTGCCCCTGCATTGAACACAAAACTAAAAGGATAGCTTTCTGTAGGTCCTATATCACTATATTTTGAGTGGTAGAAGGTATTTACATTATCATCAACCAAATCATTAACTGATCCTTCTTGTGCAGGACAGCTTGTAGAAACAACAGTTGTTTTATATACGATAGTACCTGTTCCACCTGTTTTGTTTAAAGGATTATAGGTCCATATTGTTTGTGACAATAATGGATACTTTTTAGATACTTTAACGGCAACAGAAGGACTATAGGTTATACCCCAAGCATCAAAGAATGGCGCTAAATCTGTTTTAGTGTAATCTGATAACTTTTCATAAACCCAATTATGCATGGTAATATCATTTGGATTATATCGTGTAGCTTTACGCGCTTCTTTATATAAATGTGTCATTGCTCCATAACCGTATAACTCAAATATCTGTACAAATGGTGTCATTCGTTTAAATGGTGCATCGCCCCAGTCCACATCAAAATTTTTAGCAACACCTGTTCGAGTGGCATAAGCGATTGCCTCAGGAAAATCACTGGTAACAGCAGGATGCAAAACACTGTAATTTGCACCAATACGATTGGCTACTTTAAAACTAAATAAATTATTAGTTGTTTCGCCTAACGTACTCCAGCTCCAGATACCACCCTGCTGACAGTTGTGGCCAAACTCGTGATAAGAGCCCCACATGCCGTCGCTGGTACTGATGGCTTTAAGACTTGTCATACCGCCAAACCATTCGGAATCATTGTAACCAACAAATGGAAAACCACTATGTCCATAGCCATTCGTTAGCTGAATATCCAATACACCTCTCCAAGCTCCCTGAGGACTACGGTCTCTTTCATCTTCTGCATCGTCTGACAATCCCATCCAGCCATTGTAATCCAATTCAAATACATCATTCCATTTAGTTATTACCGCAGTTGGATTGGTAAACGGTTCTGAAGATGTAAACGATTTTACAACGCGATCTCTAGGGACAAGAAATACCACCCGTTTCGTTCTTAACTCCAACCATGGCACTTTAGAAGCTTTCACTTTTTCGATCCATTGGTCATTGTTAGACTGTCCTAGCACAAAGTCGGGCGAAACACATGCATTAGTGATCGTAAATTCAACCGGATTTGGATACGCCCGATCTGGACGGATATAGATCGTACCTCCATATAAGTTACGAACAAAATTATTTCCAGGATAAAGTTGCTGACGCATGTAAATAATCGGATCGCGCAAGAGCGGAAATTTTCCTGTTAAATTATCGGTATGTCCACCAATCTGCACGGAAAGTCCTTCAATTCCCTGTGGTACCACAATCTTAATGAGTTCTCCTGGCGCGGCATAATATCCTGTACTAAACTGTGGTTCCGGGGCAACCGATATTCTAAGGTTAAGCGTTGTTTGCTTTGTAAAATTCAAATCCAAAGTAAATTTTGCGTCGACCACACGTGGTTCTGCAATATCTACTAAGCCGGGAAAAACTCTGGCTTTAGCATACATGGATTTATCTATAAGTTTGAGATTGGTATCAATAACTCCACCAGCTTCATTTTTTGAGTCATCCGGATAACCGTCCGGTATATTATAACCATACTTAGAACACGATGTTACGGCTAACAACATCGTCATACTAAATATTGCCGTAAATTGATTAAGTTTCATAAGTTAGTCTTTTGGTAAGTTAATAGTAGGGTTATAAAATTTACCCATTAATCCCCAAGTTTTTGGAACAGATATGTTCATCCAATTATAAATCATAACCGGAATATCGACACCATTTGGTACCGCTAAAAATGCTGATTGCGATATATTTGGAGAAATATTCGGAGAAATATCCATAAAGTTTGCAAATTGGATCGACTCACTAAAATCAAAATTATTACCTTTTCCTGAACGGTCGAACATCTTTTCACCAGATTCTTCATTTCCTGGCCAAAATCCAATTGCATTTGCAAAGTATGGATTATCGATTCCAAATTCTTTCCTCATATATGTCCCCATTTCTGCATCTGTAAGTGCTTTATTCAGAATTACCAAATCCCTAACTAAGATATTTGAATTAGATGAGGCATCGGTGCCTATTCTTAATGGATAATTATTGTCTGCATTTCTTCCAGCAATATTTGAAGTATTCTGCAAAGCTCCATCTGCAAATACTTTAAGATTACGTGCACTTCCGCTTGGAGCGATCGTAAATCCCATTGTATGCCAAACCCCATCAATCTGATTAATTTTACCACTAGGGCGATTATACAATGCCCAATCAATCTGAAATGAATTACCACCCATTAAAAATCCCCATCCACCTTCGTTTACTCCCGTACTAGCAGGATCTCTTTTACCCACGAACATCGGGTAATTGACTTCTCTACCAATGTCATTACGAACTTTAAACATTAGGGTGTATTCTCCTGTGGTTCCAAAATTACCAATGGAAGTATTACTATTTAAAAATGCAACCCCATTCGTACTTCCATTATTAGAAGCGAATCTAGGTCCAACTCCTGCATAAGGTAATGCATCGACGTTAGGCTTCACATAATTGGCAGAAGTGAATTTAGGGTTGTAAAAAGTAACAAATGTATTTCGCGATTCATCTTCATAAATATTTGATCCCGCTCACCGCCAGAAGCTCCTCCCCCTTTATTGGAAGCAATAATCACCAACCAATTTTCACCATTGTATGTTTTTCTAGCTTGTAACGCGGCCATAATCTCTCCTACATAATCATCGAGCTTGCCAATAGCAGCTGTATACGCGGTATTATCCTCTGAGTAGTCATTCCCGGCAGCTTCTTTAGCACCTTTAAACTGGGCTACCAATAACGATGGGTCTTGGGTAGACAACTCCGCAATAACCGCATCTTTTACAGCAGCGTCATTTGCCAAATCTTTCTTTTCTGTTGCATCTTTTGCCAGAGTACTGTTTAATCCTGTTGCAGAAGCAAATGAAACTGTTCTCACATTTTTAATTTCAGCTTTCAATCGTGTAAAAACTGTAGGTGTTTTTTGATTATCAAATCCACTGAAATCATTTGATTGAACTTGATGTTTTGTATAATCGACTCCTGTCAACATCGTTGTCCATGCCCCTGCGTCTGTTAAGTTATTGCGCTGAAAATCGGCTAATCCATCATAAGTAAACATGGATCTTTTTGTGATTAAACTAATGTTTTTAGGTCCGAGGCTCTCTACGACAGATCCTTTAACTCCATCTAAAATAAGATACAAGACTCTCCTTGAACCATCACCTACTCCTAGGGTATCATTTTTAAAAGAATCTGGAAGTGTATTCACAAACTCTTTGTTACAGGATGAACTGACTAGGATTGTAGCTATAAAAGCTGCAACACCCAACATTTTCATACCTATCTTTGATTTTATTTCTCTTTTCATATTTAAATAAATTGGGACTTATTTAGAAATGCTAATTCTTACTATATTATGTAAGATGGATGCATTGAACCTGCTGATCTCACCGACCAGAATTACTTTTGATTCTTTTGCATTTTCTGTTTCGATCATATCATATACTCTTCCCTGAAAACCACCAGTATTATTATAACCAACAGCTAATTTTCCATCTGGTTCTAAAATCATAAAACCTTGACGTAAATAGGTTCCATACTTATTAAAACTTCCAGTCACGAGTATTTTTCCACTATTCAATTGCGCAGCAAAAGTAGCACCTCCGCCACTAATCAGTTCGCCATTAAATGTAGCATCAACCGATCCGTCCGCATTTAATACCGCCAGTGTTGATGAAGGCTTTCCACTGTAAGTCGTAAAATTACCGGTCACGATTATTTTATTAGTTTTAGCATTAAAGCGAATCGAATAAATATCACCATTTGCAGCCGCTCCTGATTGGAATGATTTGTCAATCGAACCATCCAAGTTTAATCTCACGATATGGTTTGCTTGTTCATTATTAAAGGTTGTGAAGCTCCCGACAAGAATTAACTTACCATCTGCCTGCATGATTGCATCGGCAATTCCACCATTTGCGCCAACGGGGCTCTGACGTGCCTCACGATTAAAATGAAACGTTGAATCCATTGAGCCGTCTAGGTTCATGCGTACCAATTGTGACATACGGGTAATATCATAAATCTTTTCATCGTAGCTTGAATTGGGAAGAAACATACGCAGATAGGCTGTAAAACCTCCTATCGCATAAACCTGTTCACCAAAAACAAAAGTTTTTCTAATAAATCCCAATACTCCGCCATTAAATGATGGAATTGTATCGGCATTTTTCCACGTTATTTCGGGCTTTGGATTGACAATTTCGGTATTTCGAACCGTATCTAAAGAGCCATTTGCATTTAATTTTGTAATGCTTCCAATGGTACGGCGATTTTCTCTACGACTATTATAAGCATTAAAACTACCCGCAATGATGTATTTTCCATTTTGCGAACCAGAAGTGATGCGATTGATTGACGTGATCGCTTTCAAACCTCCTACGACACCTATGCCGAAGTTAACACCTTCGGTTGAATAGTTTCCTTCATCACCAATCTGGGCAATTCCACCATTTGGTGTCTTTTCGGTTCCCTGCTGTTCGAAATTATTGAAATATCCAGTTAACCAAATATTACCATTCGGCAATAACGCAGTACTAAATATCCCAGAACCAAAACCTTCACCTATAGTCGATGCTCCATTGATTACTTTGAAGCTTGGGTCAAGTGAAACTTTTCCACCAATTTTGACAATCGGGCCAAAAAATGACTGATCGTTTGCAGTGATCCAAACACTTCCAGTACTTGCTGTTAAGGGTACAACAAATTGAATGGTTGTATCTGTATAATTGAGTACTTCAGCTTCTATCTCATTGACAAATAACTTAAATACATCCTTATACTTCATTAGACCTCTGACTTTCAAATCTAAGGTACTTCCCGCTTCTACAATATCAGGATCTGTTGTTTTGGAAACAAAACCGATATCCAACACCTCTTTCCCCCCAGCATATGGATCGTCTGCTAATCCCTTGCTTTTTGAACAGGCCCCTACCACAAAGGAAAGTCCCACTACTAGCATGATAAGCAATCTTGTTCTATATTTTATATTACGTAACATCTTTCGAATCATTTATTAAATTGAAATAATTAATTATGGTGTTGCAGGTGTAATACCCGCTGCAATCGCTTCATCGATAAACTTTAACGTATTAAATCCAAATGTGTGTTTGATACGCGTGAGCACATGCAACACCCCATTATTGGTCTGGATATCGGAAGTTGCTACAGGGTTATTTTGCAAAGCAACCTGTGGATTTGATAGATCTGGAATGTAGGCCAAAAATAATTGACGGTATCCGGCATATTGTACACCTCCTGCATTATTAAAAATTACCCCAATATTCATGATACGTCCTGAATAACTGGTATAATTTTGACCTGGAAAGGCAATATATGAAAGGGTATCGCGCTGTGGATAATCTTTCATTAAAGAAGAACTTTTGAATATATATTGCAGAAGTGTGTTCTTCCATACTGCAGGTTTGATTTGCGTAAGTTTTGATACGGTATCACGTCCTTCAAATCTAAGGTATCTATTGAGCTGTATAATTGCTTTATTCACAGATCCACTAGGGGGAGCAAAAAAAGTTACATTTTCTTTATCCAAGACATCATCCAATCCCGCTAAATTGATAATCGTAAGGGTCGAATCAAAAAATGGTTGTTTTGTCTTCATATAAGCTAATGTCGATCCTTCAAATTTGGGATCGTGAACACCCGAATCATAATAATATTTTTTACAACTGGTAGAAAATAGCACAGCCAGTGCTATGATCATATAAAAGATTCTATTTTTTAAATTCATAATGATTAATTCCAAAAATTGTTTCCGATTAAACCTGGGTTAGCATTACGCTCTTCGGCTGTGATGATCAATGGCCAAGTCCATGCGCCATTATTAAAATTACCAACACTCATTGGTGAATTAGCAAATTCCGAATTGACAACACGCTTTGTTCTAACTAGGTCAAAATAATACTGTCCTTCACCTATTAGCTCCCGACATCTTTCTTTAAAAATATCATCTTTCAAGGTTTCACCCCCTGTAGTGATTTCCGAAGCACCTGCATTTAATCTAATTTGGTTCAAAAAAGCTTTAGCTTCTGTTTCCTGTCCGAGTTCGGCATGTGCTTCAGCAACTAATAAAATTGCATCGGACAATCTAAAAATAATGGCGCTATCATCACTGACCATCGTGACACCAGAACCCGAACCTCTAGCGTAGGTATTGATAAATTTCTTAAACTGGAAGGTCAGAGAATTTTCACTAACATTATCAAACCAAAGTGCACGTCTTTGATCAGCAATACCAGCTGGATATAGTTTTTCAAGATAATTCCCTTGATAAGCCATTCGGCTTGTAGTGGTCGTTACAGTTCCTCTATAAGGATAATGTGAAAAAAAGTAGGAGGAATTAGCATAATCTGCAAAGGTCTCGCCATAATTATAATCTTGTAAGATACTGAACAGATTTTCGGATGAACGGCCTTTAAAGATACGTTTGGTATTTTCAACTGTGATCGGCAAAAGTCGATAGTCTGTATATGTTTTTAATTCTTCACCTAAAGCAGTCACTGCTTTATAGTATACTGATTTATCTGCTGTATCCCAAGCTGCTGCCCACATATTTAAATGCATCAATAACGCTACAGCAGAGGCACGTGTCGGTCTAAGACCTAATAGTGATGCTTCAGGATATTTAACAGGAAGATTATCCTTGGCTGAATTCATATCTGCGATACATTTTTTCAGTACTTCAAGTTGCGGTAATCGTGGTAATGGTTTACTGTTATAGGCATCTGTATAATAAATGGCATCACCAAACATCTTACAGATGTACATATAACTCAAATTACGCGTAAAAACCGCTTCCGCCTGATAACGCTTTTTTTCTGAAGCTGATATAATAGATTCAGGCATATTTCCGACTTCGGCATGAAGAATATTGCTGGCGGCAATCACATCGTACCATCCCTTCCAGCTCATATTCTCTCTTATAACACCATCAAAATCATCTCCCCCACCTATAATCCCTTTCAAGTTATTATAAATTAAATTTATATAAGTTATTGGACCGCTTGACGAACCAATCCAATTACCTCTAATTTCCAAACTGGGTAATAATGCGGTATTTCCTATTTTAGTTTTTAACCTCAGGTATATCCCATTTGTATAGCCTTCTACATCTTTTGGTTTCCCAAAATTATTCCCTGATAAAGCGTCAATAGGGGTCACATTCAGAAATTTATCACAGCTTGATGTAGATAATACAAGTGCTGTAACGGCAAGTATATATGCTAATTTTTTTATTTTCATGATATCAACAATTAAAACTCAATATTCAATCCTAAAGCAAATTGCTTAGGAAGTGGATAGTTACCTCCAGAATCTTTACCTAATGCACTCACGTTTTCCGGATTAGCTCCTGTATAGCGGGTGATATAAAACAAATTGGAAACTGTACCATTAATACTTACACGGTTCATTCCATATCTTCTTGACCAGTTCTGATCAAAATTATAATACACTTTTACCGCATTTAATTTGAAATAAGATCCATCTTCTTGGAATAAGTCTGATTACCCCTGAAAGGGTTTAAGCGACGTGCGCGGACAAAATCCAATGGGTTTCCATAAGTTGCCTGATCGCCAACTGCTTTCCAATAATCCAATTGTGAAATAGGCGGTAATGCAACCAATTTCCACGGATCATATTGTATAGCAGGATCTGTAAATGCACCGAACTGGCTCGCCAAGGTATTATTCATAATATCACGTTTCAATGTGAATGATGTATTGACTTCAAAACTCCAGCTTTTATACTGTAATAGCGAAGTAAAACCACCGGTAATCTGCGGTTGAGAATTACCGGCAATTACGCGATCATAGTTATCTAAAACATAGTTTCCATCTAAATCGGTAAAAATAGGATCTCCTGCTTTAAAGTAATTTAGGATATCATTGCTACCGACACGATAAGGGAGACCTGTTGCTGGATCTACAGGGACTTGAGCATTGGTACTATAAACACCTTTTGTATTAAATAGATAGTTAGACAAAGAATTGATACCTAATCTATAATAGATATCCTGTTGGTTTCCTGGATCATAATAGATCATTTCTCTTAAACCATCCGGCAATGCTGCCAATACTTCACGGTTGATTGCAAACGAACCTGACATTGTCCATTTGAAGGGGCTTGTTGCACTTAATGGACGAGCAGTTGCTTGAAACTCCCAACCATAATTTACATTACTGATTTCTGTAGAAGCAATATTCTCGAATGAATTTGAAGATGAAATCGCTTTCTCTCTAAAAACATTATCATTTTGCTTGTAGTAGCTATCAATATTTAAAGTTAACCTATTATTGAATACTGAAATATCAAAACCCGCATTTAAAGTAGTCGCGCGAGTAGGCTCCAACGACCGATTCGGTAAAAATTTTAAATCTGTAACAACAGTTTTCTGATTATTATAATTATCTCCGCCATAATATTTTCCATAAGATTGATAAATACTTCCATTAGGTGTAATATTGGAACCATAACTCAGACGGAAGGATCCATAATCCAACCATTCCTTATCTTTCATGAAATTTTCTTTTTCAAAATTCCATTTTGCAGAAATCGCAGGATTTTTAACATAACCTGCATCTGGACCATTGGTCGACAGACCGTCAGCACGGTAAGAGAAATTGATGACATATTTCTGCTTATAATCGTATGCAAAGTTTCCTGAAAATGCCACTGCCCGTGTATCCGTATAGCCGATTGTACCTCCTTTGGAACTTAAATAACTTGTCTGCTTTACGATCGGCCCTCTCAACTGATCATTGACAACACGATCATTCAACATTGCATCTGCTTTAAAGAATGATGATCTTATCTCGTTAAATGCGAAAAAGTTAAAGTTATGCGCGTCTTCTCCATCTTCTTTCAATGAAAACACATAGGACATCTGGTTACGATTATACAATGTAGTTGCTCTATCATTATAGGTGTAATACTGTGCCTGATTTGCATTTAATGCGGCTGGTGAGAAGTTATCTTTTGTACTGGATGTTCCGGTATAATTTAACGTGGTCTCTACTTTAAAATTCTTAAAGAAATCGTAGGCAACATTGACAATGGCAGATGTTGTCAAAACTTTATTATCATCATCCGTATTCAATGCTCCTAAAACCGAATTGACCGATGAATATAAGGATGGTGCCGGTAATAAAGAAGATGAATTTCCTCCGTCTGCAATACCAGAATTCATCAATCCATTTCCGCTACCCATCCTTTGATTCTGAATGGAGTTATTCAATTGCGCTAACAATTTGAATTTATAAGTCGGATTATAGATCATATTCATATTCAAGTTATAACGCGAGTAACCTGTATTTTCCTGAATACCTTTTTCATCGTAAATACCCATTGCAACCTTATAATTAAACTTAACATCACCACCGGATACATTTAGATTATGAGTCTGATTATAGGTTGGCTTATAAAAATAGGACTGCCAATCGGTAGAGTTATTATAATAAGGATTTAAACTGTCTGATAAAAATGGTGTTTGGTTTACCAAATCTAAGGCATGATTCCAAGAGGTATCAAAGCGCATAATCTGTGCGATCCTTAATAATCGCTCATCTTTACCGCCAATAACAGCTTTTAATTGTGGTACTGCTGACATAAAGGCCGCACCATTATAGCGCACTACTGGAACTTTTGAATTACCTCTTTTTGTTGTAATTAAAATAACACCATAAGCACCACGCGATCCGTATAAAGATGTTGCAGCAGCATCTTTAAGGACTTGAATATCTTCAATATCTTCCGGTGGAATCTGTGATGCTGGTGATACACCAGGTCCTGCTTGTTGGAAACCGTAAGAAAAATTTGCATTATCGTCTACCGGTACCCCATCGATGACATATAAAGGCGAAGTTGGTGTCAAGAATGCCGCGTCTCCACTTCCAGAGACATTGATGTTGGAAATACCACGAATCGTGACACTTCCTCTAAATCCTGGTGCACCTGTATTATTTTGAATATTTAAACCCGCGACACGACCTTGCAATAATGACATCACATCACCTGCAGGCTGTCCCTGTATATCTTTACCTGAAATGGTAACAATAGAGCCTGTATTCGTAGCTCTTGTTTTCTGCTGATAACCACTGGTTACTTTGACCTCTCCCAACATCTCACTTGTAGGTGACATGGTCACGGAGAGGTATGTTTTATTGTCAACTTTTACGGTAACAGATTTATGACCAATCGATCTAAAAATGATGGAAGCATTATTTGGAACCGTGATCGTAAATTTACCCGACCTGTCCGTACTTCCTATTGCTTTACCTCCGGTACTGATACTCACACCGGAAATTGCTTCTTGAGAACTCGAGGCACCGTCTATGACAACCCCCGTTACTTTTATCTGCTGTTGTGCAAAAGCAACTTGTTGCGTTCCAAAAAACAACAATATAACTAGCGTATATATATGCTTCATTTGAAATGTATTTAATTTAAGTTTATATTGATTCATTAATCATTATCAAATTTTGGTTTGTCTCGTCTAAACCAAAAGGTCAGCTCCCAATCACCCTTTTGAAAAATGTTAAAATTAAAGTTGAGGTAGTTTTTTTCAAGTATATTACCAAAGCCAATGCGACTAAACTTAAATGAAATGCTAGCCTGTCCACCACTTAATGTTGTATAGGGAGTTGGATAAGCACTTAATGGAATCGGATAAGCGACATCATAACGTACTTTTTTGCATCCTTCGTCATATTGAAACCATGTACTAAGCCTGCCCAATTCGTTTCATCGAATTTATTCGGATCGATCGGATTGGATAAGGAATCTGCAAATTTGAAAGTCAAGCTATTTCCATTTCCTGTTTTTCTAAACAGGACCTGCACATCAAAAAAACTGCTCATGTACTGTCCACGTTCACCCATGATGAAGACACCTGATGGGCTAACGGAAACGCTTGTTGCCTGTCCAGTGATGGGATCTAAATTTGAAGGTTCATAAGGACGCTCCCTGAAGGGCATGAGGCGCATATTTTGAAAATACTTACGACCTCCAGAATTGGACATCTCGACATCGAAGACATAGCCAGAATCTGGTTGTGCACTCACCATATTAGAATTAGCCGAAGACCACATCACAAAATCACCAGCGTGTGGTCTAATTTCAAATAATGGATGATTTTCAATGGTTCGCTTCGCTTCAATTTCAGCTAAAGATTTTTCTGTACCATCATAAATCTGTTTCCATACTGTCACTGGATATAATTGTGTTAATTCAGGCGCTGGATCTCCATTAAACTTGCGCATATTCACAATTTTAAAATCCAAAGGACGACTTGAATTTCCGTATTGAAAAATATTGGTAAATAAGGTATTCCGGCCAAGTACCGGTTGAAATAGCGTGGTTACATATTTCGAATCATTGGCTATTGATAACCTTTCGTCAGGTAAATTCTTTTTACAAGCCGAAAAAAACAATCCAAAGACCATTACAGGTAAACCAATCTTGAATATATTTAGAATTCTTTTCATTATTTCTTTTCATTTAAAACTAATCTGCGCGTAAATTCATCAAACCCAAAATTGTGAATCGGGTCCAAAATATTGATTGTCGCATTATTTGTTCTGATATTTACTGTATTGGCTTTAGTGGTTACCCAGTCTTTCTTAAAGGTTGAACCAAAAGTTTCACTAAAATTTAGAATGCTCGCTCCACCTTCAACAAATCCGGAAGAACTCATTTTTGCATATCTGACATGCATCGGGTAATCAAATACAATTGATTTGACCAAAACACCATCTGTATCCTCCATATAAGCATCGGTAGTTTTTTTACCTCTCACAATGTATTTACAGATCATGGTATCCAGCTGTGCCTTGTTAGCATCTGATAAATACACATTTGGTAAACCATAGCTTCGACGCATATTATTTAAATATTTAACAGCTGATGCAAAATTTTTATTGACCGGCGCAAATAGAGTCAATTCTTGATTCCTAAGCGAATCTTCCAGATTTGGAAATTTTTTCAAAACCAAAAGCAAGGAATCAAAAGTTCCAGCAGGTTGTGCCTGTAGATAGTCTAGTGCATTTCCATTATAGGTCTGCACTTTATTCTCATAATCGTAATAAGGTGATTCACTTTTATTACATGAGCATAGCCAAAGGGAGACAATTCCGACGATGGCCAATACAAAAAAATTATTATTTAAAATCTTCATACATTTACGTTTTGAAATTACTATTGCCAATATGGATTCTGAATAATAGATGGATTTGCACTTATGACATCCTGAGAAATTGGCCAGTAAATACCTCCTGCATCTTCAAATTGTTTAAAGGTCATACCCTTTCCATTTTTTGTTGCATAAATTGCATTTGATTTCTTGATTCGGTTATATCTCACTTGATCGTACCATCTCCATCCCTCGCCCATTAACTCTTTTCTACGTTCTTCAAAAATTGCTTTAAAAATATCTGGAGAGTTGATAGTCGTATAATTGATACCCCTCAAGGCACAAGCTCTATTTAGAGCGGTATATGCACCTTCCGTATCACCTATAACTGCTAATGCCTCAGCTCTCAACAACGTAATTTCTTCCATCCTGCTGAATACCATTGACGAACTGAATAACATAAAATTACCTGAAGTATTAGAAGGGGAGAGCACTTTGATCTTATTAAAAATTGGCATTTCGGATTCGAATTATAGAAATAATTCGTGCGGTATAATCCGGTCAGTCTATCGACACTGAAACGTAAATCAAAAGGGTTATTAAAGACATTTATAATTGTATCTTTAGAAACAAACATTTCCGGACGATTTTTTGGAATGAAAGGAGCAGCTAAAGTTAATTGTTCAATATGACCATTCGCTGTCGCTAATCCATTACCAGACTCAAAAGGAAAACCGACCATTACAGTTGCTCTTTTATAAGCAAATGGGCTCATATTATTTTGATTCTCCGTTAGCGCATTCATATCGATATAATCCAATGGATTGGCTCCGTCGACATAATATTGAGATGACTGATTATCTAATACAAATTTAGCATAGTTGGCTGCGTCTGTATAATTCCCTTGCCAAGCGGCTATATGTGCAAGAATAATATAGGCCGATAAGCGTGTAAATACGTTTCCGTTCCAAGAAGCCCAACCCTCACCGTAATAAAGTCCTGGGAAAATAGGATCTGTTCCACCGTAACGGAAAGGAACGACCTTAGCTGCTGCTAACAATTCTGAAGTTGCAAAGCCCAATACCTTTTGTTGCGAAGTTCTCGGTAATTGTACAAAATCACCATCATGTGATGATGTCAATAAAGGGATATCTCCCCAGATCCGAGCCATATAATAATAAGCAAATGCACGTAGTATTCTAGCTTGGGCAATATCTACATCATTATTTAATTTGGTATAGCGGGGATCTACTGCTACAATTTCTTTTGATCTTTCAATGAAAAGACTGGCAGCATTAACAGCAGCATAAAATCTTCTCCAGTTTGTAATACGATTAATTACTGGATATGATGCATTTAACTGTCCGTTGACAACGGCCTTTAGATCCGCACGATTATTAATTGTAAAATCTCCCTGTCTCAGATCTCCCATCACCCAATGACCATTATCTGCTACGGTAGCAGATCGCATCAATCCATAAACGGACATCAAATTGGCCTTTGCATCTTCGAATGACTTCCAATTAGTTTCTTCTGTCGACAATCGAGTTGAAGAAACATTATCTATTTTATTACAAGAAAAAGTACTCAAACTAATCACTGCAGTCAAAATGCTGACTGCCAGTTTACGCCCTGTTAATTTTCTTCTATTGTTTATACTGTTCATCTCTAATTATTTTTACAAATCCAGTTTAAATCCTATTACAAAAGTTTTTGGAATGGAGAGGTTTGCGCCGTCATAATACCCGTTGAAATTGATTAATTCAGGATCTACACCAGTAAAATTGGTTACTGTCAAGAGGTTCATACCTGTTGCATAGACGTAGAATCTGCGGATACCCACTTTTGAGGCATTAAAGAATTTAGCCTTACTCAGGTCATATCCAATAGTAACCGACCTTAACTTTAAATAGGAAGCATTATCCAAGAATAGATCTTGATCGACGCGATACGGATTGATATCACTCCATGGGTTATAAATTGGATAATCTTTTTCATTCTCAATTTTCTGCCAAGAAGACACTTCTTTGATGGAATTGATATCATTGCCAGCTTCACGATTGATAAAGCCATACTTAGTGGCTTCGTATTGATTAAGTGCTTTATGCCCAGCAGCAAAAATAAAATTGAAATTAAGATCAAAGTTTTTATAGGCAAAAGTGTGTTCCACCTCCGACAAAACTTGGGATACGATCTCCTGTCAAAACTTTATCTTTGTTATCGACACGATTATCATTGTTATAATCTTTCCAGATAGGATCACCCCCCTTCACAGGAATACCATTAAAAGTTAAATCAACAGGAACATCTGCGTCTGTATTATAAATACCTGTATTGGAATATACCCAATAGCTTCCTACAGATTTACCAACCTCTAATTTGTTGTCTCCAATAATCAATTCTTGATGGCCGTCTGGAAGCGCAGTAACTTTGTTTTTATTATAATTAACATTGATCGCGGAATTCCAATTGAATCCATTTTTATTTTCAACTACTGCACCATTCAACATCAGTTCTAAGCCTTTATTATTAACTTCTAAACCGGTTTTATAATTTACGCTATAGCCCGTCTCCTGTGCAACAGGAACACCAATTAACTGATCTTTATCATTTCGATTGTATGCTGAGATTGCCGCATTCAATCTGTTATTTAAGAATGTACCATCAAGTGTCAAATTCGTTCTCTCAGCTACAGGCATTTTGATTCCATAACCTATAAAGCCACTCTCATAAGGTCTATTTATTCCCATTACAGGTCCATAACCGGGAATAGTTGGTTCTTCAAACCATCCGCTTTCCGATCGGTACTGAGGTCCTGCCGCATAACGGTCATCTAAGAAAGTACGAACCGTTCTACCCCAGCCTCCTGATATATTCAATGCATTGAAAAAGTGTTGTCTTTTAAAAACTGCTCTTTTAAACTGTAATTAACATTAAAGGAAGGTGTTGTCACCCATCTACTATCAGGTTGTCCATTGGAAGAACCATCCCTGCGGACAATTGCGTTCACAGCTAATAAATTTTTGTATTTATATTGGGCAGATCCGTAAAAGGACATCAGATTATTGACTTCTTTGTCGATATAGCGAAACACATAGAAATTAGGAGAGTTTAAATATTCAGATTTATTTTTATCTCCCTCTACAAAGCTCAACTTGACATAATCATTAGGTCCATTATAAGCTCTCGCATAGTTGTACTTGAAGGTATCCCCCTGATAGGTCTGACCGACTTCTAAATTCAATTCATGATGTTCTGCGAAATCAAATTTATATGAAGCGGAGTTATTGAGGATCATCCGCTGGCTGTAGCCAAAATAGTTGGAGATGTAGCTCACACCATCCATAAGCGTCGACGGTGTGAAGAAATCGCGCGATCCTTCATTATAGTCAAACATTAAACTCGACTGAATCTGTAGCTTATTGACATGGGCAGTCAAAGTCACATTACCATTTAGAGTCGTTACTCTATTGTTATCAACATTTTTTTCATTCTCTTCCAAAA
>NZ_ASZT02000104.1:0-18707 GCF_001006065.1 Sphingobacterium sp. IITKGP-BTPF85 | reverse complement strand
CTTTGGAAGTCCCAATTAGGAGTTGTCCCTGCTTGTTTCCGTACTAATGTTTTTTCAATGCTATACCAATCTTTTTTTCAAATGATTTTGTGAAATCAAGAAATGGAGTAATCTGATACTTTTCGTTAACGAGGTAAATAATCCCTTCTGGAGTTCCAAAATAGAGTTTTCCGGATTTTGTACTGCATAGTGATGTGATGTACAGATTTGATTTTGTAAGTTGTCTTGTTACTTTATTTGTAAGGTTGTGCAGGTAAAGCATTCCATTGGATATAACCATAGGTTGTGCTTTCCATCTGTCGTAATAACAGGAACTTCTGTGCTTCTAAATTTCTCATCTAATATTTCAAAATTTTCATGAATGGGATCATAAGAATATATCCCTTGATCTGTACCGATCCACATTTTTTTTGATAGTCTTCTTTTAAAGATATAATAGAATTACTTCCTAAACTTCGATGATCTTCTTTACTTGTAAAGTGTTTGAAAGAATTTCCATCAAAGCGATTCAATCCATCTTTGGTACCAAACCATAGAAATCCGTAGCTATCTTGCATACTGCAGATAACTGCGTTGTTAGAAGTCCTTCATTTATTTGATAATGGTTAAAATAATAAGGTTGTGCATGGATATG
This sequence comes from Sphingobacterium sp. IITKGP-BTPF85, assembly GCF_001006065.1. NCBI lineage: Bacteria > Pseudomonadati > Bacteroidota > Sphingobacteriia > Sphingobacteriales > Sphingobacteriaceae > Sphingobacterium > Sphingobacterium sp. IITKGP-BTPF85. Next base: position 18,073 of record NZ_ASZT02000104.1, on the reverse strand, counting down.
AGCAGAAAATAAAAGATAAGCAAAATAAAGAAGCAACAATTTAATTTTTATCATGTCTAATTGGTAATTGATACAAAAGAGCAGTATTATGAAACAATTCTGCTAATCAATATTTTCTAAATTTAGGATTTTAGTACTTGTAAGGTTGAAGATAAAAAATTAAAAAGTAAATCGTAACTTTTAAGTTCAATTATTTCATTTATCTGTCAACTAAATCGCTTAAGTTGATCAATATGATCAAAATTATGAACCTTTATAAGGGACCTAAAATAAATTAAAAATGAAAAGAAAAATGGAGTGTATGGGTATTGTTAGTATCCTTCTCGTTGGATTAGGATGTCAGCAAAAGACTGTCACAGAAAATAAGGGTCAATCTGGAATGATTTCCTATATGGATAGCGCTGCATTTGCTGCTAAAATAAATGATCATGATGTCCAGTTATTTGAATTGAAAAATAAACGGGGTGTGCATGCATACTTTACAAATTTTGGTGCACGCATAGTTGGTTTGTGGGTTCCGGATAAACAAGGTAATTTAAGGGATGTGGTTTTGGGATTTACAAAAGCTACCGATTACAACAACCCGGCAGAGCCCTATTTTGGAACGATTGTCGGTCCTTTTGGAAACCGTATAGCAAAGGGAATGTTTCAACTTGATGGACAAACTTACCAACTACCTATTAATAATGGTGTCAATACACTACACGGTGGGTTTAATGGCGTTCATTTTGCCAATTGGACCTTGAAAATGAAGAGCGATTCATCGATTACATTTGCATATACCTTGCCAGATAGAGCTGAAGGTTTTCCAGGAAATATTGCGATGGAAGTTACATATGGTTTAAATGACCAAAATGAACTAACAATTGGATATGAGGCGCAATCGGATAAAAAAACGGTTATAAATCTAACAAATCATGCTTATTTTAATTTAAACGGAGAAGGTAGTGGTTCAATATTGAATCACCAGCTTCAGTTATTTGCCGATGAATTCACGCCTGTTGATAGTACATTGATTCCAACTGGAAAACTTGAGAAAGTAGGCGGATCAGCTTTTGATTTCACGACCGCTAAGGCAATTGGTAAAGATATTGATGCTAATGATCGTCAACTGTCTTATGGTAAGGGATATGATCATAATTTTGTCTTAAATAAACAAAGAGAAGGTGATTGGTATAAAGCTGCTCATATTGTGGGTGATCAATCCGGAATTGTCCTGGATATCTTGACGCAGGAACCGGGGATTCAATTTTACAGTGGTAATTTTATGAGTGAAAAGGTCCAATTGAAAAATGGTAAAAAAGACTCTTTTAGAACTGCATTTTGTTTAGAACCACAACATTATCCAGATTCCCCTAATCAACCGAATTTTCCAACAACCGTATTAGTTCCTGGTCAGATCTATAAAACTAAATCACTATATCGATTCTCAGTTCTGTAATTGTTATTTTCATATTATCCAAATATAATCAAGCCCATTTCTTATTTAGGTAATGGGCTTTTCTTTAATAATAATTTAGAATCCTTTGCTAAGCTTAATTAAATGATACAAATGCGCACATTTTTGAGAAAATTAGCAAGTTAAAGTAGCTTGTTAAATCATAAATTTGAGTAACCAGTAATTAAGCACAAGGACCTAATAATCATTCAATAATTATTTCGAGGAATTATGTTTTAATCTTAGAAAATATGATCGTTTTGGGGTTAAAAGAGAATGATACTGATCACAGCATTTTAGGTTCGTGTGGAAAATATTGAGATTACAAAATAAGAATTGAATTGATTTTGATGGGAGCCTAAGTTCATGGTTTGTAGTCGTCCCATCTTTAAATATAGTGATATAGATATTAATGATTATACGTTTTTTTATTATGAAGAGAACTTTATTGTTTGCAGGTTTATTAATGACCATACAGATGAACTTTGCTCAAGATTGGAAGCCCGCAGGTTCGCATATTTTAACTTCTTGGGGGGAACAAGTAAATGTTGAAAAGCCACATCCAGAATATCCGAGACCACAGCTCGTCCGATCGAACAATTGGCAAAATTTGAATGGACTTTGGAAATATGCCATTACACCTGTCGATGCTCAGGCTATTCCAACCCAATGGAAGGTAATATTTTGGTACCATTTGCTGTTGAATCATCTTTGTCTGGCGTAGGGAAAGAAGTGGGAAAAGATAAAGCGTTGTGGTATAGTAATAGCATTACTTTAGATAAAGCAGTTCAAAAAAATAAGATTTTACTTCATTTCGGTGCCGTAGATTGGCAATGTGATGTATTTATCAATAACCAATTGGTCGGTAGGCACGAAGGGGGATTCGATCCCTTTACGATGGATATCTCAAAATTTCTTAAAAAGGGATCGAAGCAGGATATTGCTATTCGGGTATGGGATCCTACCGATGATGGGCCACAGCCACGCGGTAAACAAGTAAAGCATCCTAATGGAATCTGGTATACACCTGTGACAGGTATATGGCAAACAGTTTGGCTAGAGAGCGTTTCTCAAAGTCATATTGTAAGTACTAAGCAAACTCCGCAATTGGATGAGGGAAGCTTAACCTTTGAAGCTTTGGTATCCGGAGGTCAGCCTGGCGATCAGATCAAGGTGAAAGCTGTGGATGGCAGTCGTATTCTGCAGGAGCAATTAGGTGAGCCAAATGTGGCTTTTAAGATTGCTGTTCCAAATGCAGAGGAGTGGTCTCCTTCTAATCCTAAATTGTACGATCTGGAAATTCAATTGTTACGTAAGGGTAAAGTAATTGATCAGGCTAAAAGTTATTTTGCGATGCGTAAGATATCGATGCAGCAAGATAAAGATGGTATTCAACGATTAATGCTTAATAATAAGTTTACATTTCAGTATGGTCCATTGGATCAAGGCTGGTGGCCCGATGGTCTGCATACAGCTCCTTCAGATGAAGCGTTGAAATTTGATGTGATCAAAACTAAGGAAATGGGTTTCAACATGATCAGGAAACATATTAAGGTTGAACCTGCACGTTGGTACCGTCATTGCGATAGTATCGGTATGTTAGTTTGGCAAGATATGCCAAGCGGTGATCTTGGTGGAAATAATTGGGATATGCAACCCGGAAAAATTTCAGGAGGTGATCGTGACAAGACGCGTTCGGCAATATCAGAACAGTATTATCGTAAAGAATGGAAGGCGATAATGGAAGTTTTGCATAATTTCCCAAGCATCGTCATCTGGGTGCCTTTCAATGAGGCTTGGGGACAGTTTAAAACTAAGGAAATTACAGAATGGACAATTGCAAATGATCCATCTCGTTTAGTGAACAGTGCCAGTGGAGGGAATTTCATGGAAACTGGACATATTCTTGACATTCATAATTATCCAGATGCTGCTATGCCTGATCCTTCTTTATTTGGTGCAAATCAGGTTTTAGCATTAGGTGAATTTGGAGGTTTAGGCTTACCGGTTGAGGGGCATTCTTGGCAACAAAAAGACAACTGGGGTTATCAAAGTTTTAAAAATAAAACGGAGTTATTGGATCGTTATAAAAGACTTATTCATGATCTAAACCGTTTGATTCCAATGGGATTATCAGCGGCAGTTTATACGCAAACCACAGATGTGGAAGTTGAAACAAATGGACTAATGACCTACGATCGAAAAGTAATAAAAATGCCTGAAAGTGAACTGAAGGCAATTCACAAACCTTTATTTGAGTTTTTAATTAAACGTTAGTGTGTATTAGGTTGCTCTACTTTTGTGCAAGTGGAGTAACCTGATTCATGAAGATAATAAATTGAAAATTTATTTAAGTAATCCATCAATATATTCATAATGAAATTAAAATATGTCGCTATAGCTGTTCTGTTGTGTCAATCGCTTTTTTCGTCGGCGCAACATAATCCAGTCAAAAATAATTTGCGCGCACCTGCTTTTCCTCTAGTCACCATTGACCCCAATACCAGTGCGTGGTCGTATAGTGATGAACTTTATGGTGATGTTGTGCGGCATTGGACCGGAAAAACTTTTCCGTTGCTTGGCGTCATAAAAGTAGATGGTAAAGCCTATCGTTTTTTAGGTAAAGAGGAAATAGAATTAGAACCTATCGCACGAATGGGAGAAGATGATCACTGGAAAGCGCCATACACAGAGAAGGAACCTTCTGCCGGATGGAATACCTTGACATTTGATGATGCGAACTGGAAAACAGGGATTGCGCCATTTGGTACAAAAGATAAAGAATCTCATGCGAAAACAGATTGGCAAGAGCCTAAGATATGGGTTAGAAGGATTATCAACTTAGAAAAAGATTTAGCGGGACAGTCTGTTTATATTGAATTTACCCATGATGATGATGCAATTTTATATGTTAATGGAATAGAAGTCGTTAATACCGGAAATAGAACCGGTAAAAATAATCGCGTCAAACTCTCAGATGAAGTTGTTAAAACCCTTCGGAAAGGGAAAAATATCATTGGAGGTTACTGCCACAACAGAGTTGCAAATGGCTTTTTTGATTTTGGCTTATTTTTAGAAAGAGAGGGGAGTAATCATTTTGATCAGGAAGCAAAGCAAGAAAGCGTTGATGTGCAAGCAACACAAACTCATTATGTTTTTGACTGTGGGCCGGTAAAAGTGAAAGTAAGTTTTACTGCTCCTATGTTTTTGGATAATTTGGATTTACTGACACGACCTGTCAATTATTTATCTTATCAAGTTGAATCAAAAGATGGTAAAAAACATCAAATCGAATTCTATCTTGAAGCATCTCCAAACTGGGCATTAAATTCGCCATTACAAGAATCTGAAAGTAGTGAATTTAAAAATGGATCCTTACAATACGTAAAAACAGGAAGTAAGAATCAACAGATACTGGGTAATAAAGGTGATGACTTGCGTATTGATTGGGGATATTTTTACATGGCTGGAGATCAAAAAAATACCAAAGCCATGATTGGTGATAGCCATGATTTAAGGAAACAATTCTTAAAATCAAATCACGTTATTCAAAACTCTGTTTCAGGGAAGCAACTGGCCCTGCGTCAGTCATTCTCCGTAACGTCCAAATATAGTGATAAGATACTTTTAGGTTACGACGATTTATATGCGATTCAGTATTTTAACGAAAACTTACGTCCTTATTGGAATAGAGATGGCCAAAGTACCATTGAAAAACAATTTGATTTAGCAAATAAAGAATATAGCAAATTAATAAAAGCCTCAGATCAATTTGATGCCCAATTGATGCAAAGCGCGATCAAGGCTGGTGGTAAAGAATATGCAGCATTATGCGCACTTGCGTATCGTCAAGCGATAGCTGCACATAAATTGGTAAAAGCACCAAATGGTGATTTACTTTTGTTATCGAAGGAAAATGATAGCAATGGATCTATTGGCACCGTCGATATTACTTATCCCTCAGCACCATTATTTCTATACTATAATCCTGAACTGGCAAAAGGTCTTATGAATTTTATTTTCTATTACAGTGAAAGCAATAAGTGGACAAAACCTTTTGCGGCACATGACGTGGGTACTATCCGATAGCAAATGGGCAAACCTATGGCGGAGATATGCCAGTAGAAGAGTCTGGCAATATGTTAATATTAACTTATGCTATTGCTAAAGCAGAAGGCAATGCTGCTTATGCAAAGAAACATTGGAAAGTCTTATCTACCTGGGTAGATTATTTGGTAGAGAAAGGACTTGATCCAGAAAATCAGTTATGTACAGATGACTTTGCAGGGCATTTTGCTCATAATGCCAACTTATCGATTAAAGCGATTTTAGGAATTGCTTCTTATGGTTATTTAGCGGAGATGATGGGTGATCAGCAAACCGCTGATAAGTATCTCAATCAAGCAAAATCAATGGCTAAGAAATGGAAGACAATGGCACAAGACGGTGATCATTATAAACTTACCTTTGATCAATCTGGTACGTGGAGTCAAAAATACAACATGGTCTGGGACAAAATATTAAAAATGAAAATTTTTGATGAAGATATTCGTACAACTGAGATCAAATACTATCTCACAAAGCAGAACATTTATGGTCTTCCATTGGATAACCGTCAACAGTATACAAAAACTGATTGGATTTCTTGGACTGCAACAATGGCCGATGACAAAGAAACCTTTGAAAAATTCATTAGCCCAGTATATCGTTTTATGAATGAGACAGTGGATCGTGTACCCATGTCAGATTGGATCTATACAGATAAACCTAAACGCTCAGGTTTTAAAGCTAGATCTGTAGTAGGTGGTTATTTTATCAAAATACTGGCAGAAAAAATGGAAAAAGTAAAGTAGATTTAGATAGGTTGGTTTGTAGGGCCTTGTGTATACCTGTATGCAACAAGGCCCTTTTTTTAATGCAGGCTCAACCTACGGACATATTATTCATTTATCATGTATCAATTAAATGTAACCGGTCGTTTTTTAGTACTTATATGTACTGTTTATTTTTCGATTTCGTGTAGTAGTTTAGGATTGCGGAAGAGCAATCTGACCGGTGGCAGTGATGCTACTACTGGATCTAACACGTATTTGAATCCAGTATTTGAGCCCATACTTGCGGATCCAACAGTACTTAAAGATCCGAAGTCAGCCTATTTCTATGCGTATGGTACTGCTGATAATTGGGGAGATGAACACGGAGAACGTCTCGTATCTATATTACAATCTAAAGACCTTGTTCATTGGAAATGGATAGGGACAGCCTTTCAACAGAAGCCATCATGGAAAATGGCTGGAGGAATCTGGGCACCTGATGTTATCAAGCTAAAGAACAAATATTTGCTGTACTATGCATTTTCCACTTGGGGAGATTCCAATCCAGGAATAGGTGTTGCGGTTGCAGATCAACCTATTGGTCCATTTTTAGATCAAGGTAAATTATTCGATAGTCAAGAAATTCAAGTTCCCAATTCTATAGATCCCCATTTCTTCTCCGATAAAGGCATTAATTATCTGTTCTGGGGAAGTTTTAGTGATGCTGATACGCAAGGTACATATGGAATACCGTTGACAGATAATGGATTAGCTATTTCCAGTTTACAGAAAAAGTTTAAAGTGGCCGCAGGAGATTTTGAAGCTGTTATGATTCATAAACGTAGAGGGTATTATTATTTATTTGGTTCAAAGGGTTCTTGCTGTGAAGGAGTCAAGAGTACTTATCATATTATGGTGGGGCGTGCAAAAGTATTGCAAGGCCCATATCTTGATAGAGAGGGGCGAGATTTGAAAATGAGGGGTGCTGGCACGCTGTTGCTAGAGGGTAATGACAACTTGTAGGTACAGGGCATAATTCTCGTATCATGACCGATGAGAATGGCATTGATTGGATGCTGTATCATGGAATAAACCCTAAGCAAAGCCGTGTATCTTCAGGAGGTAACAGACGCGTTCTGCTCTTAGATCAAATTAAATGGGTCGCCGACTGGCCTATAGTGGAAAATAATACCAGTAGCCATTTAGCTAAGGAAGCACCATTTTTAGAGCAGTACAATAGTCGACAGCACTATCCAAATTTTTAATCTATAGAGTTCGTAATACTAGCACTTAACAATCACTAGCTGTTAAGCTCCTTTCATATCTAGTTTTTTGTCTCGTTATATTCACTTGAAGATCAGTTGAGTTGATTTTAAAATTAATAATTACACTTTTTGGTAAAATTTGATAAATTCAATTTTACTGAAGTAATGAGTTGTTTTGACCAGGTGAAGGATGCAGATTAAGACGAACTCGCAATTGATAAATCTACCCATTTTGTTTCGTACATACTCACAATTTCAACTGCTCTTTTGAGACCGTTAAAGAGCGGTTTTGTGTTTATCTGATGTATATATTCTCATGTACGAGAAGCTATTCTTTACTGTCTTTTATAGAATTCTTTTTTGTGTAAAAATCGATAAACTTACTTCCTTTGGATGGTCTCTATTCATTTATTCTTTTTTTTAACCAAGTTTTTATCCTCGGAAATCTTGTTTGAAAATATATTCAACATGTCTTTTTGTTTATTTATGATACTAATTAGCAGACTGTTGAGATGAATTGGTAGTGTCATGTTTTTTGTATTGATTAATTTTGATTAATCAATTATAGCATTAAACCTTCTAATATAATTAGAGACTTTATTTGAAACCACATGTATTCTGAGGTTAGGGAAATAGCGATTTTTATAAAATTATAGCTACTATTTTTTTTGACCATTATCATATAGTTCTATACTGGTATAGCAGTTATAAATGTCTTCACCTGGTTTTTTAAAAGATCTAAATTACAAGAAGTAAATTAAAAATGTAGCAGTTTATATATCGTTAAAAAGTGGAGACCGTATTGAGGTCCTTTTTTTAATTTAAAAAGCTAATACCATTTAGCTGTGGTGATATTATTCACTTATGTTATTTGTATCGATGATAATACTTTAAATACTGAGAATAAATTTTAACCAAATTATATTTTATGATAACTAAACAGTTTATTAACAGCAATAGGTGTCTCCTAAGCAATATGCTATGGACATTTCTTGTACTTATTTTTGGATTGGGGGGCTGTAAGGATGATATTAAAAATGTCACTGAGGCGTTGCCTTTTGATCCAGCTAAACCTGTGGTTGTATCTGATTTTAGTCCAAAAGCGGGAGGTATGGGGCAGCGCCTTGTTATCTATGGACAAAATTTTGGAAATGATCCCACAAAGATAAATGTGCTTATTGGAGGAAAGCAAGCAAAAGTCATTAGTGCCGTCGGAGAATCACTATACTGCTTGGTCCCAAGGCAAGCGTTTAATGGGGACATTGAAGTGCGGGTCGGAGATCCAAATAAACAAACTATTGGTAAATCTGCAAAACCTTTTGACTACCAGCGCAAAATGGTTGTATCTACCATTATAGGATACCGAAACTCACGGGGGGATGAACCGTGGAGGGACGGAAAATTTAAGGATGCAGACCAAAGTAAAATGGCAAGTGGATTCTGGGAGCCTTCTTTTATGAAATTTGATCCTGTGAATCCGAAGCATCTCTGGATGACATTCGATAATAACAATGGACTTTACTTGATCAATTTTGCAGATAGTACCGTAACAAAAAAACGTTCTGATTTTGACCGTCCCCGTAGTATTGATTTCACGGTTGATCATAAATATATGATTATAGCAGAAGACCGCGGCGGAGAAAATGATCGAGCAACTTATCGATTATCGCGTGATAGACAGTGGCAGGATAGGGAGGTGCTGACCACCTATAGGCAGTGTAATGGTGCCTCTGTTCATCCTATTAATGGGGAGATGTATTTTAATAGTTATGAGAAAGGACAATTTTTTCGTTTCGATCTGAATAAATATTTTAATGAAGGTCTTGATGTTAAAGGCTACGAACAATTATTTGTCGTGCATGATCCGCAATGGGAATATAAGATTTTGATTCATCCTACGGGAAACTACGCATACATTGTTGTCATTAACCAACACTATATCCTTCGTGTCGATTATAATTGGGAAAAGAAACAGTTTAATCAACCGTATTTGGTTTGTGGTCAACTTAGAGGAGCTGGTTATGAGGATGCGGTAGGTTCTTCTGCAAGACTGCGAAATCCTTATCAGGGAGTCTTTGTTAAAAATCCGAAATACGTCGCTGATGGTAAGACAGATGAATACGATTTTTATTTCACAGATCAGCAGAATCATGCTATCCGTATCTTGAAACCCGATGGGAGTGTGACGACTTTTGCAGGAAGGGGCAGTTCCAGTATCAATGCTAATCCATATGGCTATGTAGATGGAGACCTGAGAAAGGAAGCACGTTTTGACAGACCTTCTGGTATCGCTTACAGTGAAACAGAAGGTGCATTTTATATAGGAGATCAATCAAATCGCCGTATCCGTAAAATCGCACTTGAAGAAATGGATCAAAGTATTAACGAATAACCAGTGGTTTAATGATGAAAAAATTCTTAATAATATGCATGTTGCTGTTCGGCTTCACCTGTAGTCTTTTGGCTCAAGAGATCGTCGAAGTAACTGGTGTCGTCACGGACGCCCAAAAACAACCTTTAGTAGGGGTTAGTATTTTTGTAACCGATTCACCTGGATTAGGTACGGTTACCGATAATAATGGTCGGTATAAAATCAAAGTAGAACGCTATAAAAGATTAACATTTTCTTATATCGGATATATTAAACAAGACCTGCTGATTAAAGATGTCTTTGTTATAAATATGGCATTGGAAAAATCAGAAACAAGTGTTCTGGATGAAGTTGTAATCACAGGAACTGGTGCCCAAAAGCAATTGACTTCTACAGGAGCTGTAAGCAGTGTAAATGTCAATGACTTGAAATCCAATCCAACTTCGAGCTTATCCAATGCATTAGCAGGAAATGTACCGGGTGTGATGGCCATGATGCAATCTGGACAACCGGGTAAAAATATTTCTGAATTCTGGATTCGCGGTATTTCAACTTTTGGTGGTGGCACAGGTGCACTGGTTTTGGTTGATAATATTGAACGTAATATCAACGATATCAATATTGAAGACATTGAATCCTTCTCCGTGCTCAAAGATGCTGCAGTTACTGCAATATATGGTTCTAGAGGTGCAAATGGAGTTATTCTCATTACGACTAAACGAGGTAAGGAGGGTAAAATTAATATCAATTTTAAAGATGAAACAATTTATAATACCCGAACGATTACTCCTCAATTTGAAGATGGAGTCACTTACGCTAATCTCTTAAACGAATCGCGGATCACGCGTAATCAGGCACCCATTTATCAACCTGAAGAATTAGAAATTTTGAGATTAGGACTGGATCCAGATTTATATCCAAATGTAGATTGGCAAGATCTGTTACTCAAAGATGGTGCGATGACTTATAGAGCCAATCTGAATATGAGTGGCGGTGGCCCCACAGCGCGCTATTTTGCTTCAGGGAGTTATGTTGAAGAAGGTGGGATGTATAAGATCGATGAAACATTGCGTAATGATTATAATACCAATGCAAATTACAAACGTTGGAATTATCGTTTGAATACTGATTTTAATATCACAAAAACTACGGTAGCTAAAATTGGTGTTGCAGGATCGTTAGATAAACGAAACAGCCCAGGAATGGGGGATGATGATTTCTGGGGGGTACTCTTTGGGTATTCGCCCATCCGTACACCTGTTATGTATTCGAATGGTTACGTACCTGCGATCGGTACAGGGAATCAGACTAATCCCTGGGTAGTAGCTACGCAGACGGGCTTTAATGAGAATTGGACCAATAGTATCCAGACAAATGTATCTATAGAACAAAATTTCGATTTCATTACTAAAGGACTTCGGGCTAGGGGAATCGTCGGTTTTGATACCAACAATAAAAGTAATATATCCCGTCGTAAATGGCCTGAGCAATGGCGTGCTGAACGTGCGCGCGATGAAAATGGAAATCTGATTTTTACGCATGTATCCAATCCCAGTGAAATGTTTCAAATGAGTGGAGCTGAGGGAGAAAGACGTGAATTTCTGGATTTAATGTTCAATTATGATAGAAGCTTTGGCGATCATAATATAGGTGGGGTAATCCGTTTTACGCGTGACGCCTTAGTAAAAACCGTAAACATTGGTGATGATATTAAGAATGGTATATCGAGAAGAAATCAAGCACTCGCAGGACGGGTAACCTATAATTGGAAAAATAGATACATTACCGATTTTAATTTTGGTTACACCGGTTCCGAAAATTTCGCTATTGGACAGCAGTATGGTTTTTTCCAGCAGTTTCAGCAGCCTGGAACGTATCAGAGGAATCCTTTATCAAGGAAAACTTCGATTGGGTCAATATGTTTAAGATCCGGTATTCATGGGGTCGCGTCGGTAATGATCAATTAAAAGTAGGTAATAATCAGGAAAGGTTTCCTTATTTATATACGATCGAAGAAATCTGGCGAAGGAATAGTGACGGAAGTTTTGCTTTAGATGGTGCAGGTAACAGGATACCAGATGGGGGTTACCAATGGGCCGATTATGGTTTCAATAGGTACTATCAAGGAATGAAATATGCGCAAGTAGCGTCTCCATATGTGACCTGGGAGATGGCAACGAAACAAAATCTAGGATTCGATATTTCACTTTTTAAAGATAAGATTGTTGCTAATCTTGATTTCTTCAATGAGGAGCGTACAGGTATATATATGGAACGCAGATTTTTACCTGCGATCGTTGGACTTGAAAGTACGCCTCGTGCCAATGTAGGCGCGGTGCAGTCACGGGGTTTCGATGGTCGATTTGAATATAAGCAAACGTTAGGGGCTTTCAATATCACTGCAAGAAGTAATATTACCTATAGTAAGAATATCATTTTAGAAAAAGATGAAGAGAATAATGTGTACGGTTATCAGAATGAACGCGGTTTCCGTGTTGATCAGGCTAAAGGATTAGTTGCTTTAGGTCTCTTCAAAGATTATGATGACATCCGCAACAGTCCGAATCAAACTTTCGGAAATTATCAACCTGGAGACTTGAAATATAAAGATATTAATGGTGATGGAGTGATTGATGATGGTGACCGTGTACCTATTGGTGCTACCAGAAGACCAAATTTGATTTATGGTATCGGTGCTTCGATCAGTTGGAAAGCGATTGATCTAAATGTCCATTTTCAAGGAGCGGGAAAATCTACTTTCTCCACCTATGGAAAAACTGTGCACGCATTCAGTGAGGGCGAGTGGGGGCAAGTTATGAAAGGCGTAATGGGCGATAACCGTTGGGTTTCTGCGGATATTTCAGGAGATCCAGCGACTGAAAACCCAAATGCTTCCTATCCACGTTTAAGTTATGGCTATAACGCTAACAATTTTAGAGAATCTACCTACTGGCTTAGAAATGGTCAATATCTTCGTCTTAAAACGCTGGATATCGGTTACTCTATTCCTAAGTCATTAGCTAATCGAATCAAGACTAATAACATTCGAATTTTTCTTGTTGGAAGTAACTTGTTGACCTGGTCAAATTTAAGCTTTGGGATCCTGAACTCGCGAGCCCTAGGGGTGAAGACTATCCGCTTCCGAAATCATTTACGTTAGGCATTAATGTTAATCTATAAATTGAATAAAAATGCAAAAGAAGATATATTTCATGCTATTATTTGTGCTGTGCACAACTTTTATTTCCTCCTGTAAAAAGAATTATCTGGAATCTGATCAATATTTTAAGGATCGGATCACGATTGAAAAAGTCTTTAAGAGTAAAGTATATACAGAGGAGTGGTTAGCACATGTTTTCCAAGAGTTTAAAGGAGAGAATGTTGACGTTGCCAGCAAGGGGCTCACGCCCCATAATTTTGCAGATGATATGTATTATGGTGATCGGGATCGTGATTTTGATCCTTCAAAGACCGAACTATCCTATAATATGTTCAAAATGGGGATTTATACTGAAAATGATAAGCAAGGTAGCTGGACGCAGTGTTATCGGGGCATTCGCAATGCCACTACTTTTATTCATCATGTGTATATGAATACAGAAATGACTGCTGCTGAGATCGAAGATTATCGCGGGCAAGCTCGTTTTGGTAGAGCTTACCTCTATTGGTTACTCTTGCGGAAATACGGTCCGATTCCATTGTTACCTGATGAAGGAATTGATTATACACAAAGTTATGATGACATTGCTACAGCACGCAGCACCTATGAGGAGTGTGCTAAATTTATTGCTGATGAGCTATTATTGGCGGCTAAAGAAATGGAAAAGCTAGGTATGAATCGTGGTCAGGATGGTTCTGCTCGCCCTAGTTGCGGTGCCGCATTGGCCACACGTGCTAAAGTATTGCTGTATGCGGCAAGTCCATTAGCCAACGGAAATACGTCAAGCTTTTCAGCGAGATTGGTCGATGATGTCGGTAAGCGGTTGCTTTCAGTAGATTATCAAGATGAGAAATGGGCTCTGGCTGCAGCCGCTGCGCGAGATGTGATTGAATTAGGCGTATATCGGCTGTATTGGGTTCCAATCCAAGAAACTGGTGATGATGCAACTGTAGTTCCGCCAAATGATAATAATTTTTCAGGAAAGAACTGGCCGGAAGGTTGGGCAAATATTGATCCTGCCAAATCCTATGCGCAAGTGTTTGACGGTACGTTGCAAGCCTCAGGAAATCCGGAACTTATTTTCACTAGAGGTAATAATCAAGATGGTGAAAGCGTAGCAGATATGGTTATCCATCAGTTGCCTCGTTCTGCAACCGGATGGAATACGCATGGTCTTACACAGAAGCTCGTCGATGCATATTATATGAATGACGGAAAAGATATTCCAGGTAAAGATAGTGAGATCGGACGTGGAAATGGAACAAACCGGTTAAGTGGTTATGTATCAGCTGATGATTATAGCAAAGGTAAATATAGGCCATTGAGAGAAGGTGTTTCTTTGCAATATGCCAATCGAGAGCCTCGGTTTTATGCTTCTGTTGCTTATAATGGTAGCTTCTGGACTTTACTGAATGAGACCTTGGAACGCAATCGCAATCAGCAAGTGTTTTATTACCGCGATGATACAAAGGGTAATGGCTTCAACTCATCCAATGCATACTGGCTTCGTACGGGTTTTGGAGTGAAAAAATTTGTTCATCCAAGTGACACTTACGAGGGGGGGAGTGCGTCACGCGTTATTTCAAAAGCTGAACCTGCCATTCGTTATGCTGATATTTTATTGGTCTATGCCGAGGCATTAAATGAATTAAGTGGTTCCTATAATATTCCTTCGTGGCGCGGTACAACTTATGCGATCAGTCGCGATATTAAAGAGATACAGCGTGGTACTCATCCGGTTCGTATTCGTGCTGGTGTACCAGACTATCCTGCTCAGGTGTATACTAGCAAAGTGGAATTAAGAAAAACTTTGAAACGAGAACGTTTTATAGAATTGATGGGAGAGGGACAGCGTTACTATGATTTACGTCGTTGGATGGATGCGCCTGTTGAGGAGGCTTTACCAGTTTATGGGTGTAATATTTTGATGAATGTTAAGGAGCGAGATCTCTTTCATAGACCAGTAGCCATATGGACACTTAAAACGACCTTTGCGGATAAAATGTGGTTTTGGCCGATCAGTCATAGTGAGCTTAAACGTAATAAGAGATTGACTCAAAATCCAGGATGGACTTACAATGATTAAAGATATGTGATGCTTATGCATATGAGCTAAGCGGTATAACACAGTGATGGAATATTGTAAAATTAGTTGATGCATGCTTTTAGATCGTAAATAATATTGTACTTAAAATAAATGCCTTTTAAAAAAAAGAGTGTTAATAAACTCTTGTATGCCCTTTATAATTTACACTTATAAAAATAAATTGTCCAATGAAAAAAAGATATATACAACTCTTGTTACTCTCTTTGCTGTTCTTATTTAGCGGCTGCAATGATGAATGGAAAGATGAACAATTTGAAAATTTTGTGTCATTTAAAGCACCTTTGACAATTGAGGGTGTTTCTAATATCTATGTGCGGTATAAAGGAGATCAGAAAACGACTTTCATGCTACCTATGATCGTTAGCGGATCGACTATCAATGATAAAAATATGACTGTTCAAGTTCGTGTGGATCCCGATACATTGAAGGTGTTGAATTATGAACGTTTTCAAAACAGGGAAGATTTTTATTACCGGGAGCTTATGAGTCAATACTTTTCAATGACTCCAGCAGTTCATATAAAAGCTGGTGAAAGCACTGCTTTAATGCCAATAGATTTCACGCTTAAAAATATTGACATGGTCGATAAGTGGGTTCTCCCATTAACGATCTTGGACGATGCGTCCAATGGATACAAAGCTAATCCTCGAAAACATTATCGTAAAGCTCTATTGCGTATCTATCCTTTTAACAATTACTCGGGAACCTATAGCGGTACAGCTTTGAAAACAAATATGGAGGGATATGAAAACGAAACTCCTATTGTTAAAAGTGAAATTCGGAGTTATGTCGTTGATGAAAATACGATTTTCTTTTATGCAGGAAACATAGATGAAGAACGACAAGATCGTGGTAAATATAAAATTTATGCAACTTTTAATGAAACTGGTGGGGTCAGCTTTCGTGCTGATAATGCCAACATGAATTTCAAAGTGAATAAAGATGCCAGTTATACTATTTCAGAGCAGATGGATGCGGTAAGGCCTTATCTACTGCACCGCTACATTGCTATCAATAATATTGACTATCAATTTACCGACTATACGATGGTTCCAAATGTTGCTATTAAATATAAGGTTACTGGGTCATTGATTTTACAACGGCGATTGAACACCGAGATTCCTGACGAAGACCAGTCAATCGAATGGTAAAGAAGGAACGATCGGATGTGTCGCAGAAAAACTAGTTTGGTGATTTAGTTTGTAGGAAAATGCGGAGCGTAAAAACTTCGCATTTTTTATTTTAACGGGCTAACATCATGGAAGATATTAGCCCGTTAATTTTAAAGGTTGCGTTTTTATCATATTTGAAAAATAGTAACCTTGTCTGGTTTTTTTATTAAATCAAAAAAACATGGAATATATAAGTCTGTTTTTTTATTTGGTTGTTCAATTATTCATGATTTTGAATCGGTTCATTTGTTTGCGCTAAACGTTGGGAACCATTATTTGCAGGACATGAGATATCGTCTGTCGCATCATAGATTAATTTTTTACCTGGTTTTATTAATTCTTCAGGTACATAAATTTGAATACGGGTTATGCTATATCCACTAGGGAAATAACGAATGTAGTAACCATCAGGATGTAATGTCCAAATTCCACTTGGTGTATCTGTTCTTGCATAGCCATACCCGCCAAAATTGCATATTGTTCAAATTCTTCATAGGAGTAATTACCTGAAGAAACTAGGCTTCTAATATTATTTTCAGCTTCAAAGACTGCGCGCAGCGATGCTGGCAATTGTTCTTTGGCAGCAGCCATTGCATCAAAAGGTAAAATTCCAAGTGCGCCCCCTTCTAGTTGCAAAAGTTGTTTAGGTGTTAGCAATGTCAATGCTGTTTCTTTTACGGAGCCAGCGTAATCGATAAATTTTGTTTTAGCTATTATTGTCCATAAGAGCATCTGAATATCGCTTTGTTTTACTTCGGGATGTTGTTCAGCACTTTTAAGTATGGCTGTAACAACTTCTTTTTTCTTACCTAAGGTGGGTGCATACATATAACCATCTCCCGATGATGCGCATGAGTACCCGCTTTTAAGCAGTAGCTTTTGTTTGTCATCTCGAAATGACCAGCCTGTAAAATATAACCATCTTTGGCGTTTCTGGGAAGTTCCTGTAATGGCTTATAATTTGCATCTTGTTGAAAACTTGGCATCTGCTCACCTTTTCTATCTACATCTTCAAAATTCGTGGATATCGCTTCGGGTTCTTTGAGTAGTTTGTCCAAACCTAGCGCTTGTGTGCCCTTACTTGTTGCTACTTTTCCTACTTTATTGAGAAAGCCTCCAAGTTGTGCGGTTGCAAGCTCAGTTGTGAGTATAAAACTTAACAAAAGTGATAGTTTTAATACCATTTTTTGAATTTTCATCGTTTTTCTATTTATGGTTAGTTTTTGTCTATTTCAAAAGCTTTGTTCATCATCTAGTTTTATCGTGCTCGTTGACTTGTTTCTAGATAAGTAAAGATAGGTATCCTTTATTATTATGGAAATATAAGAATTGAATTTTAAGGTTGTATGAATTTAAAAATAATAATTTGTCATGGATGCTAATTATTCTGATTCCTTGATCTCTCCGCCTACCAAAATATTAATAAGTCCATAGAAGTCCTATGCTTATTTGATATAGATCCAGTATAACCAGTCTTTTTCCAGTCCCTCCATTGTATTTTTAATCAAGTTGAACTTTAGTTTAGGATATTTATTGTGTATGTATTACTTCAATTGATAAGTCTGGCTAAATACTTTTGAAGAGAAATAATACGGAAATCTAGAAGTAGGAAAATTAGCTCCGAAAGGCTCCTATTTTTTCAGTATTTTCTTTTGAATGGAGAAGAGTATGATGGTAGGGGTCATAGAATATTGACTTGTCTTCTTTGTCTAAGTATGTATTGGTAAGTTGTTTTTTTGTTAAAAA
>NZ_ASZT02000103.1:0-18743 GCF_001006065.1 Sphingobacterium sp. IITKGP-BTPF85 | reverse complement strand
AAAAAAATGACCCTGTATCACCTTCCCCCTATTACGATTGGACAATTCGCTTCGCCAAAAAAATAAATGATAAAATCGCCTTCAAAATAAATACACAATATACTCAGGCTAAAGATTGGGTCGCCAATGATGCTAGCAATAAAAATGGACCAGGAACCAGCCTAACTGATCCCAACTACAATGGCGTAAATTTTTACGGAGGCTCTACCTCCACCGATATTTCTCCCTTTCTACAGGCAGCACTTGCCGGAAATCCGGATCTAGCCCCTATTATAGAACCACTACTGAGTAAACCCAACTATGTTGCTCGTACCGGATATCCAGAATATGGATACTTAGACAATACCGCCAAACTTTTTAAAATAAATGGAGAATTACGTTATAAGATAAGCCCTAAAATAGAAGCCATAGCATCAGGAACTTTCGGCACTGGAAATATCGTTTACACCAATGATACCCGATATCAACTAAAAGGTTTCAAAGTAGGACAGTACAGATTGGAATTAAAAAGCGACAACTGGTTTGTCCGAACCTATACTACCCAAGAAAATTCTGGCCGTACATTAGTAGCAGGACCTACAGCGCAATACATTAATGAGTCTTGGAAAACAAGCTATGATGGAGAAGCTGGTGGTTGGTATCCTGAGTATACATACCAACTGATCAATTCACTTGCCGGAGGAGCAGCACTCAATGATGCACACTTAGCTGCGCGAGCATTTGCAGATCAGGGACGAGCAGAGTTAGGCACTCCGCTATTCAATCGACTTAGAGATAGTATCACAAGTACACCTATTTCAGAAGGGGGTACACTCTTTCTTGATCGTAGTAAATTATACAATACCGAAGCCCAATACAACTTCAGTAATCAAATCAAATTTATGACTGTTATTGCCGGAGTCAATTGGCGTTTATATAATTTAAACAGTAAAAACACCCTATTTCCTGATAAAGATAAACCCATAAATGTAAATGAATATAGTGCATACGTGCAAATGGCGAAAAAAGTAGCCGAAGAACGATTGAACATAGCAGCTTCATTTAGATATGATAAAAACACGCTGTTCTCCTCACCAAAAGTTACATCGCGGGCGTCCCTGGTTTTCGAAGCAATGAACCAAAATTTCATTCGCTTCTCCTACCAAAATGCCTATAGCTTTCCTTCGAATATACAAGCCTTGCAAAATACTTTAAATGGATACAACAGCTATTCATCTGGAGGTTCATCACGCTTACTAAACGATAATTATCAATTTGACAAGTACCCACCATATGTCTATGAAAGTGTACTCAAGTTTCAAGAAACAGGTGATCCAGGTGTACTTGAAAAATTTCAATATGACGATATCAAACCGCAATCAGTAAATGCTTTTGAATTGGGTTATGCCGCCTTATTGGGCAATAGATTTATGATTGATATCCTAGGATATTTCTCTACTTGGAAGAATTTCATTGGCTATGCCAATGTAGCAAATACTCCAGGGACTGATGATGTCAACGCCTTAAAAGATCACAGCACTTACATACAGTATAACATTGCTTTTAATGGAGGCGAGACAGTAAATACCTATGGTTATGCCGCCAGTCTAAGTGTTGACATGGGATATAACTTTTTGGGTAAAATTAATTACTACTCCGACTACCTGAAAAACAAAAATGATAGTCAGATCAATAATTTTAATACACCAAATTATCATATCAATATGGAATTTGGAAACAGTGGCTTTGGTAAAAAACAAGTTTGGTCATTCAATACCAGTTTACGGTACAAACCCGGATATCATTATGTCGTATCGGGAGGATTAGCTTCGGGAGAAGTACCAAGTTCTGCAGTAATAGATGCACAAATTAGCTATAAGTTGATCAAAGCACGCTCCGGAATTCGTCTCGGTGCAACTAACATAACCAATAAATACTATTCAACTGGAATTGCAAATCCCAGAATTGGAGCAGTTTATTATGTCACCTACGCTTATAATATATTATAACAAACCCTAACCTTTAAACTAATAAACCATAACCATTATGAAACAACCATTTTTTCTAAAGCTTACTTTACTATTGATGATAGTAGGAATGATAAGCTCCTGTAAAGGAACAAAAGAACAGCAGGACAACTATGCTAACATCTTGACTTTTAAACCTGGCGAAGAAGCAAAGATTGAAGAGGCATTCTTATCAATAAAAGACAGTACAAGTATTTTACTTCAGGCAGGTAATTACAAATTTGACAATTTAAGTATCGTACAGGTCAAACATATTTTAATTCATGGAGAAGGCCATGATAAAACGATACTCAATTTTTCCAGTCAAACGCAAGGCGGAGAAGGTATCCGAGTTACCGATGTCAAAGGATTTACCATCGAGAACATGACCATTCGTGACTCTAAAGGTGACTTATTAAAAATCAGTAATAGTAGTGATGTGAAAGTTGCAAATTTACATGCGCTATGGAGTCAGGCAGATTCGACAAGTGGAGGCTATGCGATTTATCCTGTGCTCTGCAAAAATGTCCTTGTTGAAAATTGTTATACAGAAGGTTCTTCAGATGCAGGAATCTATGTAGGCCAAACAGACGGAGCAATTGTTCGCAATTGTAAAGCAGCCAAAAATGTGGCCGGATGTGAAATTGAAAATACGTCAAATGCAGAAGTATATAATAATGAATTTTACAACAATACAGCAGGGTTTCTAATTTTTGATTTGCCAGACTTATCGAAAAGGGGTGGTAAAGTAAAAGTTTATAACAACAACATTTATGACAACAATTTTAGAAATTTTGCTAAAAGCGGAAGTTTTGGTACCTCTTGGGGAGTAGGAAATGCTTCGCCCGGAAGTGGTATTATCATCCTGGCAGCTTCAGATATTGAAATCTGCGACAATAAAATTACTGGAAACAATACTGCAGCAATTACAATTGCATCAGGCTTTGCAACAGATGAAAAAGCTGCAGAAAAAATTAATGCCAACTATTCTCCTATTTCCAAAAACATTAAAATACACAGCAATAAACTTGAAATGGGACCAGAATTTCCAAAACCCGCATTCGAACATCGAATTGGACAAGTATTAGTTGCAACTCAAGAACAACTAAATAAATTGGACCCTAATCGCAAATTTAAAAGAATTCCATTAATCGTATATGACGGTTTCAGTAGTAATGTATTAACAAAAGGAACAGCATTAAATCCAGATTCGATCTGTATCAATCAACCTGAAGAAAATCTATTTGTAAACGCTGACTTCCAAAATGTTGCAAAGCCGGAAAACTGGAAGCCAAATACGGATAGTGCACCATTTCAATGTAAATGATCATGCAAAAGTCTTACCTTTTAACCATAAGCATCTTGCTCAGCACATTCTTAATTTTGCTCATGCATCAAGGATGTAATAACACTAATAAAGCAAAATCCGATAATAGTACTGAAGGGTTTACATTTAAGGAAAAACTTTCAGATTACGGATTTTTTAAAGGAAACCTTAAAAATTTAGAACCAGTAAAAGGCGTTACCAGATATGATTTAAGTACACCCTTATTTACAGATTATGCTATAAAAGATCGATTTATTGTGCTTCCGCACGGAAAGCAGATCAACTATAGGGCTAGTGGACCCTTAGAATTTCCAGATTCGAGCATTATCATCAAAAATTTTGCTTATACTAATGAGGCGCACCAAAAGATCATGATTGAAACCCGGTTATTAGTGAAGGATCCCAAAAATAAAAAATGGATAGTCATGAATTACCTTTGGAATAAAGAACAGACCGATGCGATTAGACATATTACAGGAGCTAAAGTACCGATTACTTTACTTGATGAAAATGGGAATAAACATGTCACTAATTATATGGTTCCAAATACAAATGATTGCAAAAGGTGTCATACTAACAACGGTACATTAACACCAATCGGTCCAAAAGCAAGAAATCTGAACTTTATTCTTAAAGATCAAATGAACAACCAGTTAACAAAATGGACTTTAGAGGGGATACTCGTTGGCTTGCCCGAAATTTCAAAAGTAGCACAGTTACCAGTATGGACAGATAGTAAACATTACAGTTTAGAGAAGCGGGCACGTGCATATTTAGATATTAATTGTGCACATTGTCATACAAAAGGTGGCGACGCATTTAATACTGGTCTATTTTTGGATTATGAAGAAAATAATCCAAATCATTTAGGCATAAAAAAAGCACCCGTTTCAGCTGGTGGAGGAGCTGGAGGATTAGATTTTGATATCATTCCGGGAAATCCAACGCAGTCTATTCTACTACATCGCATGAATAGTGTAGAACCTGGAACAGCAATGCCAGAACTCGCGCGTACTATCATTCATAAAGAAGGTGTTGCATTGATCCGAGAATGGATACAGCAATTGCCACAATAAAAATAACTTTAGAAGCATAGCTTACAAATATACTTGACTAATGACAGATCATATCCAAACCGTTTTTGAACTTCAGCTAAAAAATAAAGCTGTACTCCAATGGAGTACAGCACAACAACGTATAGTGAAATTACGTCAATTAAGAACTGCAATTGAAGAATTTGAAGAACAGATCTACGATGCATTACAAACTGATTTAAGAAAAAGTAAATTTGAGTCCGCCGTTACGGAAGTATTTTTCGCACTCAGTGAAATTGATTTTGCTATCAAGAATTTAAAACAATGGATGAAGCCAAAAAGGGCCCGCAGGACATTGACAAGTATATTGGCAACAAATCGCATATATCAGCAACCAAGGGGCGTATGTCTAATCATTGCACCTTGGAACTATCCTTTTCAACTGATTATGAATCCATTAATATCTGCTATTGCAGCTGGAAACTGCATCATATTAAAACCTTCAGAAATCAGCTCTGCAACGAGTAATGTCATCACGCAATTAATTAAAAATACTTTTCAAGCAGAGGACATAGCTTGCTTCGAAGGAGATCGTGCTATTTCAGAATTCCTACTCCAGCTTCCTTTTGATCACATATTCTTTACAGGAAGTACTACGGTAGGAAAAGCTGTTATGCAGGCTGCTTCCAAAAATCTAAGTTCCGTTACACTCGAATTAGGAGGAAAATCACCAGTCATCATTGACGAAACCGTCGATATAAAAGATGCTGCTTCAAAAATTGCTTGGGGCAAGCTTATCAATGCAGGTCAGACCTGCATTGCACCTGATCACGTATTTATACAAAGATCCAAACTTGAAGAGTTTATACAGCAGTACAAAGAAGCTGCTACCCGTCAGTTTTTTAATGACCAACAGCAACTGGATATGGCGCAATATAGTAAGATCATCAATCGACAACATGCCGAAAGATTAATGGGATTGATCACTGATGCTGTAGACAACGGGGCTTCCATAGCTTGGGGAGGAGAAGTACTGTGGCCCGAATTGACCATTTATCCTACCCTCTTATCTCATGTACCGCTAGACAGCAAAATTATGCAGGAAGAAATCTTTGGTCCAATACTCCCCGTTATTCCTTATGACGATCTAGAGATGCCATTAAATATCATCAATAGCAAGAGTAAACCTTTGGCCCTATACATTTTCAGTAAAAATAAACTTACCGTAAAACGCTTGTTAAAAAGCACGAGTTCAGGTGGCGCGTGTGTAAATGATGTCGTCATCCATGTATCTAACCCAAATCTTCCTTTTGGAGGCGTAAATGGTAGCGGAATAGGAAGTTGTCATGGTATTTTTGGCTTTAAAACATTTTCACATGAAAGGTCAGTAGCTTTTCAATCAGCATTCAACATGTCGCAACTTATCTATCCTCCTTATACAAAAAAAGAATGGGTGATGAAATTACTTCGAAAATTTATGTAAGGATAAGAACTTGCACTTATTTTTTTACGAGCTGATTATACACTATCTTTAACAGTCAAAATTAGCTTTGATTCCTGTATGTTAAACTTCTTAAAATCAAAAATTACAAGGGTACCCGCAAAGTACCATAAATCAATTCATGTACTTTCCCATTTCATTTTACTTATCGGTTGCTTATCATGCACAGCCTCGCTTGCTCAAGAAATAGATAAAAATCAACTTAAACGTCATTATGAATCTGCTACAAAACAGTTCAGTACTTATGAGCAAAAACATCGCAGGACTACAGAAACTATAAATGTAAATTTATCCTATCTCCAATGGGGCGACAATCAAAATAAAACTAAAGTACTAATATGGCTCCATGGCAGTCTAAGTAATGCTTACGAATTTGCTCCTTTTGCATTACACCTTGTCAAAATTGGTTACCGTATCATTTCAATAGATCAATATAATGCAGGAAAAACTCCTCTGCCACCATTTGATGCTTCATTCGATGATCTCTGTATTGACATCAAATCATTAATGGACACTTTAGAAATTCAACATGCTGTTATAGGAGGATTTTCCCATGGAGGCTACCTAGCGACAAATTTTTATAAACTGTTTCCTACATATGTCGCAGGTTTAATACTGGAGGATGGCGGATCAGTAGCCTTTAATACCAGCTACTTCAAGTTGAATCAAAGAGAATTAGAACAAAAATTACAAGAAGTCAATCTCCCCGCTGAAATAGAAGAAAAGTATTTCGGCTTTTATGATAACCACTTTGATGCTTACAAAAGCCTTTATGATGACAGTAATAAATCAGATCAATTTGAAATCTTAAGTTTTTTGAAACCGCTAGATCAAAATGGATCACCTACCGCGGACAACAAGAATACTATCATATGCGAGACAGTCTACAGATGTCAGAAGCAATATTTGGCAACCCTAATGTCAGTAACTATGCATCGTCCATAATTAAAGTAGCTCCATTTGAAATATTTAAACACGTAAATATTCCGGTACTTATACAAGATGCCATTTCAGTTCACGATCCTATGCCTGTTTATGCAGAAAACAAAATGCTTGCTGAAAAGCATTCCAATTTCATCAAACATATTGCTTTTGAAAATGTGGATCACAACATTCATTTCGCATATCCTGAAAAATTTCTAAAAGTTATTATTAAATTTCTAGATCAAGTAAAATTATCGCAAGATTGAACAGAAAGTTATAGATCCAATCATTAGGCCGTTTTTAAATAATACGAACAAGGCCTCATTCTTAACAAAAACAATAATACAACTCATAAATTAACACGTTAGTTAAAAAACAATAAATCAAGAAAATGATTTTTTAGATCTGTGAAATTGTTCAATTTGAATTCTTATGATACTTCTTCTAATCAATATTATTGAAATCTAGAGACAAAACATCAATAAACTTCTTGATGAAATGATGTACTGCAGTAACGATGTAGAAATAATTGAGCCCATAAAAATAGCGTTTACTGAACTTAAGTATCTTCCTTGTTCAAAATAATCCACTGCTACAAGTAGTGCCATCCGAAATAGTGGTCTTACTTTTACTATCCAACATCAAAGTGAAAAACCTTATCAAACTCCTGCTTCTCCAAAGCAATTGTTAATACTTTTGAGTTAAATGCACTCGGTGCTCGCTACGAATTGTACCAAATGACCAATGATAAGACGCGAAGGAAAAAGACATCATAAAAACATATATTATGTAGGTATTATGTAGGTATTATGTAGGTGTTATGTATCTCGACGATGTTATATAAGATCTACATAATCCTTACATGATAAGTACAATACAATTGCATATTATCTTTAATCTAACCGAGTTAATTTCTTATCTTTAACGATAACCAACGCGTAATCAGTTATGGCATTTCAAAAAGGCAACATCAAATTAGAAGGAAATATTGGGGACTTGAATTTCTACAAAAGAGGTGATGAATACCATGTGAGACAGAAAGCTTCCAAAAAAAGCAAAAATGAAATTTCCAACCTCGCCGCGCGTTCCAAAGAAAATGCACAAGAATTTGGCCGAGTCAGTTCTTTCGCAAAGAATCTCCGATATGCATTTCATAATGCCACTGGACAACATTATGAATTATTCTATGAATCCTCTAATCTCAATAGGCTGGTCAAACGATTAAATCTGATATTAAAAGCAGATGAAATCAATGAGCGGGGAAAGAGAAATATTTTACCGGCCAACCTGATGCTATTAAAGAACTTTAGCTTCAATAAAAACTCTTCACTCAAAGACAGCTTACTTTTGCCGGTCAGTATAGATTACAATAAAAACCAAGGTAATGTCTCCACTACGATCTCCAATTTTAATCCTGAATTTCATCTAGACATACCAAAAGAAACAAGTTCTTTTATGGTGCATCTAGCTGTATTCAAAATTAATGACCAAAACATGGACTTTGCAGTACAATACACACATAGTGAGCTTCTTTCAGTTCATCAACCGTTGCCTCAATCAATTTAACCTGTCAAATTGATGAGCTAATAGAAACGGAAAGTATGCTATTGGCTTTCGGAATATCATTGTACAAAGATACTGCTGGCTATCCTGTACCTCAACTCAGTCCCAATTTAAACTGTTTTGATATGATAGCATTTTTTCAGTAACAATAATGAAGTAGACATCATATCGCTAAGTTTATGGCATAAAAAAAGGAGACAACTAATATATAGTGTCTCCTTTAAGTAGCGGGGAGCAGGATCGAACTGCCGACCTCAGGGTTATGAATCCTGCGCTCTAACCATCTGAGCTACCCCGCCGTTTTTCGGTATGCAAATATAGCAATAACCCTTCAAATAAAAAGCTTTTTTTTATTTTTTTTCACTGTTTTAGCGCCTTGGCGCACAAAAAAACGCAATTACTTTATAATGAAACAAATAGTAATCATAAAAAAACAAATGTGAGAACATAAAATATCAGCAGCTTAAGCATGCAATATTTTTAATTTTTAAAATCGAAAAGTTTTTTGTAAAATAATTGCAAAGACAAAATAAATATGTATTATTACAATAATATATATAAGTATAACCAATGCACAGTTAGAAAGTATGTTAGAGTTTTGTAGCGGGGAGCAGAATCGAACTGCCGACCTCAGGGTTATGAATCCTGCGCTCTAACCATCTGAGCTACCCCGCCGTTTTTGGGAATGCAAATATAGATTTTTTTAAGTAAATAAAAAATAAATATTCATATAATATGGCTGAAAAAATAAAATTGAACTTAGAATATATAGTAAATTCTTCACCTAGAATTTTATTCCCCTATTTACAGGAGCCAAATGCCTTATCACAATGGTTTGCCGATGATGTAAATTACCGCGAATCTATTTATGAATTTATTTGGGATGATGAAGGTCAAAAAGCCAAAATTGTAAATGTTAAAGAAAACAAACTAATCCGCTATAAATGGCTTGAGGACGAGCCTTATTACTTTGAACTAGAAATTGATCAGGACGAATTAACAAATGATGTAGCACTCCGCATTACTGATTTTGCAAAAGAAGAAGATGTAGAAAATCGCAAAATGATCTGGAATAATTCAATTGAGTATCTCCAAAGTGTAATTGGAGGATAAAAAGTATATCTTTGCATCTTAATAAGGTCTATTAAATAGATCTCTAAAGCTTCAAAAATATCATAGCTTTAGAAAGGAACATATGATCGGATGAAAAAGATTTATTTACTTATTCTTAAATCCTTTATAAAGCCATTTTTCGTCACTTTTTGTATTGTGATGTTTGTGCTTTTAATGCTTTTCTTATTTAAATACATAGATGATTTAATAGGTAAAGGTTTTGAATGGTATGTCATACTGAAACTAATCGGCTATCAATGTGCGGTTCAGATCTCTATGGCTATGCCACTTTCTATGCTATTGTCATCCATTATGACTTTTGGTAATCTTGGAGAGAGTTACGAACTAGTTGCCATCAAAGCAGCAGGAGTTTCACTCAGAAGAGCCATGACTCCTTTATTCATTTTAGTAGGTTTTTTCAGTTTAAGCTCATTTCTCTTTTCGGATTACATTTTACCTATCGTAAATTTAAAGATGGGGTCATTATTATATGATGTCCGTAATAAAAAAGCTGATTTTTTAATAAAACCTGGTATTTTCAATAATACTATTCCAGGTTATTCAATACGAGCAAAAGGTAAAAATGAAAATGGTACAATCCTGTACGATTTGATGATTTACGATAATCAAGGTGGAAATGCTGGCAATACGGTTTTAATCGCTAAAGAAGGATTTATTTATAATTCTCCTGATAATAGCTATATGATCTTAAAACTTAAAGACGGTATTCGCTATGAAGATGCACGCGTAAAAAGTTCTAAAAGCTACGATCCCCGTCAGCAGTTCACGAGATTTAAATTTAAAGAAACTGAGCAAAAATTTGATATGGAATGGAATAAGATGCAGCGAACAGATGAAAATTTGTTTAAGAGCCATCATGCCATGTTAAACTTAAAACAGTTAAAAGTGTATACCGATTCTAATAAAATGAAATTAGACAGTCTTAAGCACTCTCTCTCGCTTACTGTAGATAATCGTTTTAATCTATATTCTCCATATTTTAATACCCAAGAAGGGGGCAAAAAGATAAAACCTGCTTCGGTAAAACCGTTTAATAATTTATTAGAAGATCTTGTTCTTCCCGAACAGCGTGCACAAATTACAGGAAATGCATTGAGTCAGTTAAACTACATGAAAGACGATTTGAGTAACAAATTACCTGATTACAAAGATTTAAATGGCAAAGACATCCGGTACCGCATTGAGTTTCATCGGAAATTTACATTAGCTGTCTCATGTCTTTTATTATTTGCTATTGGTGCGCCTTTAGGAGCTATTATTCGTAAAGGTGGGCTTGGTCTACCTGTTATCATGGCTATTATATTCTTTCTTATTTACCACATTATTTCTACCGTAGCAGAGAAATCAGCAAAGGACGGTGCAATTTCACCTATTTTAGGGATGTGGATGGCCATTATCATATTATCGCCATTAGCTGGATTTTTAACGTATAAATCAACCACTGACTCGGCCTTATTTGATATTGATCAGTACAAAATAAAAGCTGAAGCTGGATTGAATTGGATTAAAAGTAAGATTGGTAAAAAGAAGGCAAAATTGCAATAATAAGCTCATTTTGACTTGCACATTATAATTAAAAGAGAATACTACACTACCTTTGTATAAATACATTTAAGATATCAATGGATTTCAAATTAAACACGATTGAAGAAGCAATCGAAGATATAAAAGCTGGCAAAGTGATCATCGTAGTGGATGATGAAGACCGCGAAAATGAAGGTGATTTTGTTACAGCAGCCAGAAATGCAACACCGGAAGTGATCAACTTCATGGCAACTCACGGAAGAGGGTTAGTCTGTGCACCTTTAACAAAAGAGCGTTGTGATGAATTGAATTTAGAATTAATGGTAGGTAAAAATACCGCTGTTTATGAGACTAACTTCACTGTTTCAGTTGACTTACAAGGTTACGGTTGTACAACAGGAATTTCTGCATCAGATCGTTCAAAAACGATCAAAGCACTTATTGATCCTAATATTGACCCTGTTGAGCTTGGCCGTCCAGGACATATTTTTCCACTAATTGCAAAAGATGGTGGTGTTTTACGTCGTACAGGACACACAGAAGCTACTGTAGATCTAGCTCGCCTTGCTGGTTTCGAACCTGCAGGTGTATTGGTCGAAATTTTAAAAGAAGATGGTGAAATGGCTAGACTTCCGGAATTAATGGAAGTAGCAAAGCGCTTTGATTTAAAAATTGTAAGTATTGAAGACCTAATCGAATATCGTCTTAAACATGATTCACTTATCGTCGAAGAAGTTCAAGTGGATATGCCAACAGCATTTGGTGATTTCAAATTGAAAGCTTACACCCAAAAAGATACAGGAGAACATCATCTCGCGCTTTATAAAGGGGAATGGACAGAAGATGAACCAATTCTAGTACGCGTACATAGCTCTTGTCTTACAGGTGACATCTTTGGCTCATGCCGTTGTGACTGTGGTCCACAGTTACACAAAGCAATGGAAATGATCCAAAAAGAAGGTAAAGGGGTTATTGTGTATATGAATCAAGAAGGTCGTGGAATAGGCCTTGTTAATAAATTACAAGCCTATAAACTGCAAGAAAATGGAGTTGATACTGTTGATGCCAATACACAATTAGGTTTCAAAGCCGATTTACGCGATTATGGAATCGGAGCACAAATCTTACGCAATCTAGGAGTAACAAAGATGCGTTTAATGTCTAACAATCCTGCAAAAAGAGCTGGATTAGTCGGTTATGGATTAGAAATCGTGGATAATGTTGCTATAGAAATCAAATCAAATCCTTATAACGAGCAATATTTAAAAACTAAAAGAGATCGAATGGGACATACCATTATGAAGAATCTTTAATCATACTTGTAAAAGGGAGTTCGGAAGTTCTCCCTTTTTATTTATAATTTCAATTGATGAAAGCAGAAATTAAACAGCTTATTTTATTTGACGGGGTCTGCAATTTCTGCAACAATACAGTCAATTTTATCATCAAGAAAGACAAAAAAGATCAGTTTAGATTTGCTTCCCTGCAGTCGAAAATTGCACAGGATTTTATCAGCGGTCTGCCGTCAAATACGGACTCCATTGTATACGTTAGAAATCAAAAGGTTTTAGTAAAAAGTACTGCGGCATTATTTATCGCAATGGATTTAGGATATCCCTTTAAAATTCTTGCTATTTTCAAGTTGATACCAACTTCCTGGCGAGACAGTTGTTATGATTATATCGCGAAAAATAGGTATCGCTGGTTTGGTAAAATAGATCAATGCGAAATACCAACAGAACACAACCGCAAAAATTTCATCTCATAAATATAAAAGCTATGAAAAATCCCTTATTGCTTAATCAAGCATATATAAATGGAAAATTCATTTCCCACACAAAGACATTCGATGTTATCAATCCTGCCACAGGAAATATTATAGACACCGTTCCAGATTTAGAAGTCGCTTCATGTAAAAAAGCAATTACCGCAGCAGAAAAAGCTTGGGTGACCTGGCGTAAAACAGCTGCAGTGGACCGTTGCAACCTTGTTAGAAAATGGTACGAATTAATCCTAAAAAATAAAGTCGATCTAGCTGAAATTATAACGCTAGAAAGTGGAAAACCGCTAAAGGAATCCTTAACTGAAGTTGACTATGGTAATTCTTTTGTCGAATGGTTTGCCGAAGAAGGAAAACGTGCTTATGGAGAAACAATACCAATTGCTCAAAATGGAAATCGAATGATGACCATAAAGCAAGGCATAGGTGTTGTAGCTGCCATTACACCCTGGAATTTTCCTTTAGCGATGGTAACACGTAAAGTAGCACCGGCGCTAGCGGCAGGATGTACTATTATTTTAAAGCCCGCTTCACAAACCCCATTCTCAGCAATTGCATTGGCAAAATTAGCCGAAGAAGCAGGTATTCCTAAAGGTGTATTTAATGTGGTAACAAGTAAAGACAGTTCTGGTTTTGGCAAAGAGCTAGCGACCAACACGACCATACGGAAACTCTCATTTACAGGTTCAACCGAAGTAGGAAAAACATTAACAATTCAAGCCGCCTCTAATATCAAAAAAGTATCTATGGAGTTAGGGGGCAATGCGCCATTCATTGTTTTTGATGATGCAGATATAGATGCCGCGGTAAAAGGAGCAATTGCAGGTAAGTTTCGTAATTCAGGCCAGACCTGTGTATCCATTAATAGGTTCTATATTCAGGAAACAGTATATCATGCTTTTGCTGAAAAACTTAAAGCAGCAGTGAAAGAATTGAAAGTAGGTAATGGACTGGATAAAAACGTACAAGTCGGCCCACTAATTAATGAAAAAGGTTTAGAAAAGGTAAAACAGCACATTTCAGATGCCCTAAAGCATGGCGCAAAAATAACAACAGGAGGCAACCCCTTAACTGGACTTTTCTTTGAACCTACAGTACTTACAGATTTACCTCATGATGTACTTATAGCACAAGAAGAAACCTTTGGCCCCATATGCGCTCTATTTAAATTCACCACAGAAGAGTCCGTTATTCAATTAGCCAATGACACACCATTTGGTCTAGCCTCATACTTCTACAGTCAAAACATCAGCCGCTGTTTTCGTGTTGCCGAACAATTAGAAGCAGGAATGGTCGGTATTAATACCGGATTAATTTCAAATGCTGCGGCACCATTTGGAGGAGTTAAAGAATCAGGAGTCGGTAGAGAAGGATCCAAACATGGATTGGATGAATACATGGAAATAAAATATCTTTGCATCGCTGAATAATAAGAAGGACATTAACATGCAAATAAATTAAAAAAGAAAAGCACGAGTCAAAATGACTCGTGCTTTTCTTTTTTATAATTCAGTAGACCTGATATACTATTTAGCGTAGCTAGCTTGCACATATGGTGCGGCTAAAAGATAATCGATACTTTCTTTCAAGCCTTTTTCCAAATCAACAGAAACCTCTTCAAGTTCAACAAATATATGCTTCACTCCTGCAGTTTTAGCATTCTTAAAGATTGCATCAAATCCAACCATACCACTTTGACCAATTTCACGGCGATCTTTGATATGAAGAGCAGTAAATCTTCCTGGATATTTATTAAAATAATCTACAGGGCTAGATCTACCAATAACTGTCCAATAAACATCCATTTCAAAAAATACATCTTGCGGATTTGTATGTTCAATCATATAGTCCAACATGATAACTTTATCTTCCACTTTCTGAAACTCATGAGCATGATTGTGATAGCCATACTTAAGACCATTTTGACGACATAATTTACCAACCTCATTTAGATATTTACATTGCGTGTCTAGATCTTTAATTGTTTTTGGAACTTCCATCCATGGAGTAACAATATATTGCATACCAGCGCCTTATGTGCCTCTATCGCTTTACTCCACCATTCCAATGCTTTTGAAAAATCTCCAGAAGCTAATTCTTCATTGGAAAGATTTCTAGTGGCATGGGATGAAACAACTTTCATTCCCGCTTCTCAACTTTACTCTTAAAATCCTGTGGAGAGTTATTATAAAATTTCCCTTCGCTAAATCCTGCGGCTTCAACTGCCGTATATCCCATGGCTGACAATTTTTTCAATACAGGAAAGTAATCTGCATCATTTTTAATCAAACTTCGAACAGAATACAATTGCAAGCCAATATCTTTCTTTTTCAATGTTTGAGCAACACTGTCGAATCCAGTAAGGCTAGATCCTGCCATCAAAAGGACAGCTACTAAAAATTTTAATTTCTTCATAATTTATTTTTCTAAAAATCTTCCGTAAAAACATTATTGAACTTTATTAAATAATGTTTATTCATTGTAAATAGTAATAAAGACTATCGGAAGATTAAATGTAATATTATACATTATTTCAAAAAAATACAACAACAACATTTAAAATTTAGATAACAATTCAGGTACAATCATGACAAATAATATCGCATGATTACTAATCTCATCTATAAATAGAAATAAATCTTAATACATTAATTCCTCAGATACAATAAAAGAAGGACTTCATAAAGACCAATTTTAAGAGCTTATTGATCGTATTGAAAACATTGATGAATGAAATTTCATTGAAAAATCATACTTTAGAAAAAATGTTATATCCCTAAATCCAATTGGATATAATAAAACAAGCTTAATAAAATCTAATCCATAAATAATTATAAATGAAAATTTACCTTACTGTTGTACTAAGAACAAAAGAAGCATATCGCGACCAAGTAAAAAAGACACTGCAGGAAATGGTTCGTTTAACACGACTTGAACCAGCCGCCGAACTGTATAATTTACATCAAGGCATAGAAGACCCGAATGTATTCACATTTTATGAAATTTGGAAAGATCAAGCAGGTCTTGATGCCCATAATGCCCAACCGTATATCAAAGATTTTGGACCAAATATGGCGTATTTTTACAAGAAGAACCAACACTGATTAAGACGGTTATGATTTAAATAAGAAAAAATATTATCAATAGCATGCTGATCTATAATCTATCTTCTTCCTCTTTCCATATAATTCACCTATAATCATGCTAAACATATTATTTATTTGCAGCCGCAACCGCTGGAGAAGCTTAACAGCAGAAACAATTTATAAAAAACATAAAACTGTTCGCGTTAAATCTGCTGGTACAGAAAATAATGCACGAATTAAAGTGAATGCCAAACATCTAAACTGGGCAGATATCGTATTTGTTATGGAAAATCATCACAAAGAGAAAATAATACAGCAATTTCCAAATGAATGTAATAATATAGAAATCGTTATATTAGAAATACCTGATGAATATAAATACATGGATAAAGAACTCATCGAAGAAATACAAGATTCCGTTTCATGTTATATTTCCGATAAATTATAAGTAACATTGATTATCAAAAAAACAGATTTAATCTATGCGAGCCTTTTTTCCGAGCACTTTTCACTCCATAAAACATATTGTTACTTAATAACAATATTATTCACTTTAAGTTGCCAGCCTAGTGCGGTCAATTTTCCTGCTAAACATTATCGTGCAGTTTCAAAAAGAGATACAGCATACCTTCAGCTTACTAAAAATGAAAACCATTTTTACGGGCACTATACGATCCAATATGGTAATAGCGGCAAAGACTCAGGAGAAATTAGAGGAAATATAAAGGGAGACACATTAATTGGAGACTATTTTTATATGCCACATAGTGGAGGAGTAAAAAAAAGAACACCATTTGCACTACTGCAGGATGGAAAAACACTACGATTAGGAAATGGAGCGATAGTAAGATTTCTGGATATTCCCAGTTACTCTCCTGACGTTGCAATCAACTATGATAGTGTCAAGTTTGTCTTCACAGAAATTTTACATTAAACAAAATAGCCCGCTAAAAAAGCGGGCTAATAAAATTATATTAATAACCGTGCAGATTTACTTCATCTGTTCGTTTAATATCGACCTTTTTGCCCATTTTCTTCTGAATAACAGAAAAATGATGCAACTCCTCATCTGTTAATAAGGTAATAGCAGTTCCTAAATTATTTGCACGACCAGTTCTTCCTATACGATGAACATAATCTAACGGAGAACGAGGTAATTCAAAATTAATAACGACTGGCAGAGAATCGATATGAATACCACGGCCGATCAGATCAGTAGCTACCAAAACCTGTGCATCTCCTTTTTTAAAATAATCGAGGTGATCCTTTCTATTACTTTGCGATTTCTGACCGTGGATAGAAATTGCTCTAATTTTATTTTTCAATAATTTTTCCACCAATTTATCTGCCGTACGTGTAGAAGATACAAATACAAGTACTTGGTTCATCTTTTGCTCTTTGATAAGATAACGCAAAAATGGACCTTTAGTCTCAGGAGTTACATGGTAAGCGATCTGTTCGATCTGATCAATATTGGCTTCTTCACTTTCAATCTCTACAACAACAGGCTTAATTGAAAGAAGATTATTTATTTCAGTTATTTTATCATTTAATGTCGCAGAAAACAAGGTAATTTGTTTTTTCTTAGGCATTAAAGCCAAAAGTTCCCTGAGCTCATCCTCAAAACCCATTTGAAATAACTTATCAGCCTCATCAATAACCAAATGTTGAATATGACTAATGCTCAGCGCCTTGTTCTTAATTAAGTCCAATAAGCGGCCTGGAGTTGCTGTTAAAACTTCTACCCCAAGCATACCTTTCATTTGTGGATTAATAGATACACCACCATATACCGCCATAGTTTTTATCTCTCGCTTTAGATTACCAGTAAAGGCTCTAAAAACTTCATCAATCTGAATGGCTAATTCTCGGGTAGGAACAAGTACAAGTACTTCAATATTTCGATCTCTTTTAACAACATCAATTTGTAACTTCTCTAATATAGGCATCACAAAACATGCAGTTTTCCCAGAGCCTGTTTGCGCAATACCCATCAGATCTTTTCCCGATAAGATAACTGGAATAGCTTGTTCTTGAATAGGAAAAGGTTTCAGATAACCTAATTGCTTGACAGAACTAATAATATTGTGTGATAAACCTAAAGACTCAAATGACATAAAATGTTTTATTTACTGCAAATGTACACTATTATTTATTCTCAATAGTTATCCAGTAAAGATCAGATCAACATCTGCTAGTCTAAATAACCGAATTTAATAGTAATAATTAGTTTGGAATGATCCCGATTTTTTAGAAATTAAAAAATAATTATTTGCCTTCTCTTGAAGTTCTATATTTTTTATAAGCTTTGATTAATATCATTAATACAATCGCCAGTGATAGCAGACCGACAACGCCATAGATCCAGTTCAATGCAGATTTTAAAACAACGGTAAAAACAATGGAAAACAACAGTACAGTAGATACTTCATTCCACATTCTAAGTTTTGAGGAACTAAGCGTTGATTTTTCATCTCTAAGATTAAACATCATCCGTTGACTGATAAAATGGTAAGCAATCATAGCTGCCACAAATAGCAACTTGACATGCATCCACCCCATTTGTAATAATGATGGATTAAAATACAGCATTACTAAAGCCGAGAAAACTGTAATGTACATAGCAGGAGTAGTTATTACCCACCACAATCGGTTCTCCATGATTGAAAACTGCTTATGTAAAACGGTATATGCCTCTTTAGATTGATCTTTTGCCTCTGTATGATAGATGAATAGTCGGGGCATATAAAATAATCCCGCCATCCAACAAATGACAAATATGATATGTATCGCTTTAGCGTAAAGATAAATCATAATCCTAAAAGTATGAATACAAAGATAATTGAATATTGAGTTATTGAGAAGAACTTATTTACTACAAACAA
>NZ_ASZT02000102.1:0-18821 GCF_001006065.1 Sphingobacterium sp. IITKGP-BTPF85 | reverse complement strand
GACATGATATGCATATATGCATGAGCTGAAGCAAATAAATATAAAAGATGTAATCTAATCAGAATAGAAGTATAATTAACAAAAAGGAAGCAGCTGTCTTCCTTTGTTAATTATTATTCCCTTTTTAACTTCCTTGGCCCAAGAGTCTTTTAGTCCGACCGTACGGTTGAAAACCAAGTGATCTGGTTTAGAAGATGTATCTAAAGTGAAATACCCTAAACGGATAAACTGATAACCTTTTCCAGGGATTGCATTTAATAAATCAGGTTCAATAAATGCTTTGCTGATTTTTAAACTATCTGGATTAATCGATTCTTTAAAGTTTTCTGAAGCAGCAGGATTTTCATCGTTAAATAAACGATCGTACAATCTGATTTCTGTTTCTTTAGCATGTGGCACAGAAACCCAGTGAATAGTTCCTTTAACTTTCATTCCAGAAGTGTCTTCGCCAGATTTTGAATTGGGCACATAGATACAGTGGACTTCTGTTACTTGACCATTTGCATCTTTAACGAAGTCATGACAGGTTACGATATATGCATTTTTTAGACGTACAGAAAGGCCAGGACCTAAACGGAAAAATTTCTTTGGAGCATCTTCCATAAAGTCATCACGTTCAATCCATAATTCATTTGAAAAAGGAATCATACGAGAACCTTCACCACCCTCAACTTCTGGGTTGTTTTCACCATGTAGTTCTTCAATGTGGTCAGAAGGAAGGTTTGTGATCACTAATTTAATAGGGTCTAGCACAGCCATTCTTCTCCATGCTGTTTTATTCAGATCCTCACGAATACAGAATTCCAAAAGACTCACATCAATCATATTTTCGCGTTTAGCGACGCCGATCTTATCACAGAAAGTGCGGATACTTGCTGGAGTATAACCTCTTCTGCGTAAACCTGAAATAGTAGGCATACGTGGATCATCCCAACTTCTACAAATTTATCATTTACCAATTGTAAAAGCTTACGCTTACTCATAACGGTGTAGGTCATGTTTAAACGCGCAAATTCATATTGCTTTGAAGGATAGATTTCTAGTTTTTCAATACACCAGTCGTACAATGCACGATGTGGAATAAATTCTAACGTACAGATAGAATGTGTGATTTTTTCGATAGAATCTGATTGTCCATGTGCAAAATCGTACATGGGATAAATACACCATTTATTTCCAGTTCGGTGATGATGCGCATGTTTGATACGGTATAACAGCGGATCACGTAAGTGCATGTTTGGATTTGCAAGATCTATCTTAGCACGTAACACTTTTTCACCATCTTGGTATTTACCATCTTTCATTTCTTGAAAAAGAACCAAATTCTCTTCAATGCTACGACTGCGATTAGGAGTTGGAACTCCAGGTTCAGTTGGCGTACCTTTGGCTGCAGCAATCTCTTCTGCCGTACTGTCATCCACATAAGCCAAATCTTTTTTGATGAGGTCTACAGCATATTGATAAAGAGTATCAAAGTAATCAGAAGTATATAATTCCTGTGCCCAGT
Organism: Sphingobacterium sp. IITKGP-BTPF85; assembly: GCF_001006065.1. Lineage (NCBI taxonomy): Bacteria > Pseudomonadati > Bacteroidota > Sphingobacteriia > Sphingobacteriales > Sphingobacteriaceae > Sphingobacterium > Sphingobacterium sp. IITKGP-BTPF85. The sequence continues at coordinate 17,314 of NZ_ASZT02000102.1, read as the reverse complement.
TGAAGCCAAGCCATTGAATGTCGTTTTTAATACTTTCAACGTACTCCGTATCTTCTGTCACGGGGTTAGTATCGTCAAAACGTAAGTTGGTCTGTCCATTGTATTTTTGCCCTAAACCGAAGTTAGGCAAATAGATTTTGCATGACCGATGTGAAGATAGCCGTTAGGCTCGGGAGGGAAACGTGTCAATACACGCCCATCATGGGTCCCATTACGAAGATCTGCTTCGATAATTTCTTCAATAAAATTTAATGATTTCTCCTCGTTTATCATAATACAAAGTTAAGTATTACTTCGAATTATCCGTAGTAGTTCTTACATTTTAAAGTAAGTTGTTTCGAAAGAAAAATGAGTGAGTTGTAACGGAGAGAAGAGATGCTGTAAAGAACTGTTTTTAATAGTAAAAGGATCGGTTGCCCGATCCTTTTATATGCTATCTATAAGAGAATACATCTCCAAGATCTTCGTTACTCGTGAACGTACAATCAAGATCTGTTAATTCACCTGTTCCAATGTTGATGACCATTCCATGAACAGCTAGATCGTTTCTGTCTTTCCAAGCATTTTGGATAATAGAAGTTGTACATAAGTTAAATACCTGTTCTTGCACATTTAACTCAATTAAACGATCAACTTTTTTATCATGTTCATCAATTGCATCTATTTCTGCTGCATGTAAACGATAAACATCTTTGATGTGACATAACCAGTTATCAATAATTCCAAATTGATTACGGCTTAATGATGCCGCTACACCACCACAGCCATAGTGACCAGCAATAATAATCTGCTTTACTTTCAATACATTTACAGCATAATCGAGTACTGATAACATGCTCATGTCCGAATGCACACACATGTTTGCGATATTACGGTGTACAAATACTTCTCCAGGTTTAGTACCTGTGATTTCATTTGCAGGAACACGACTATCAGCGCAACCAATCCATAAAATTTCTGGATTTTGACCTTTTGCTAATTGTTGAAAACGACCAGTCGTATCATTCTTAACAAAGTCCATCCACTCACGATTTCCTTGTAAAATTTTTTTAAATCCTATTTCTAAATCTTTTTCCATTTTATATATATATTAATACAGTTCATTCAGTCATGTGCTGTATGTTTTATCCCTTATAGGTACAAATCTCGTTAATTAATTGTTTTTATTTTATTATTTTTTCTTGTATTCAATATCTGTCAATTCAATGCGCTTTCCTTTGGTCAGGGCATTCTGTTCAAAATCTTTAATGACCTCGATAACATCTTTATCAATGAATTTACTACCTGTACCGTTAATAACAATAAGGCCAACAGATTTTGGAAGACTATAAAGCTTTTGTTGAATAGGAGCTTTGTTTAAAAAAGATACTTCTTCCGCTAAAGTGATTACAGCTTTGTCGTAGTCATTTTGTTTGACGATATCAAATTTGAAAGCATTCTGCATATTAGCTTTTAAAATATAAAAAGTGGCTACCACAAGACCAATACCTACACCCATTAATAAGTCTGTAAATACAATTGCCACAATTGTTGCAAAGAAAGGAATAAACTGGTCAAGTCCTTTTTTATACATAGATGTAAATAAAGCTGGTTTCGCTAGCTTATAGCCAGTTTGCAATAAAATAGCAGCTAAACAAGATAGTGGGATGAAATTTAATACATTAGGTATGATCAGAATCGCTAGTAATAACCACATACCATGAAGTAAAGCAGATTGTCTTGTTCTTCCTCCAGCATTTACATTCGCTGATGAACGTACAATAACTGACGTCATTGGTAAACCACCCAATAGACCACTTGTTATGTTACCAACTCCTTGTGCAATCAGCTCCCGATTGGTCGGCGTATTTCTTTTAAATGGATCAATTTTATCGACCGCTTCAATACTCAATAGTGTTTCTAAACTGGCAATGATCGCAATGGTGAAAGCGACAATCCAAACTTCTTTATTGATGATCTGTGTAAAATCGGGAAGCGTAAACAGCCCTGTAAATTCTGCAAAGGAATTAACAATCGGTACAAGTACAAACTGTGACTCTGCTAATTGAAATGCTGTTCCATTAAAGGCAAATGATAATCCGATACCTAAAGCCACTACGATTAGTGGAGCAGGAATGCTTTTCAATTTCGGTATGCTTGGCCAATAAATTAAAACAATCAGTGATAAGATGCAGATAATCAAAGCCCCAGGGCCAATTGAAGATACCAAAGTGTCTGTAAATGCGCCAATTCCATGGCCGTTATCAAGCTCAAAAGCATGTGTTTCCAACATACCAAGTGCCAAAGGAATTTGCTTTAATATAATGGTAATCCCAATGGCAGCAAGCATTCCAACAATAACCGAGGATGGGAAATAATTACCAATCATTCCCGCCTTTACAATACCTAGAATCAACTGAAGTATTCCAGCAATAACTACGGCTAATAAAAACGTTTCATAAGCTCCAAGACTCTGAATGGCTCCTAAAACGATAACTGTAAGACCAGCTGCAGGACCACTGACGCTTAAAGGTGATTTACTGATAGAAGAAACGACTACACCGCCAATTACTCCAGTTAACAATCCTGCAAACAATGGCGCACCAGAAGCCATTGCAATACCCAAACATAGTGGAAGTGCTACTAAAAACACCACAACACTAGCGGGTACATCATATTTTAAGTCTCTTTTCGATAGTTTCAGAAAAGCAGACATACGAGTTCCAAACATTAGTTTTTGTCTAAAATTTTACCTGTTTTTTTATATAAGATTTTCCTTTAGTCAGATCTGACCAAAGTTGAGGTCATGCCAAAGCATGTACAGGAAGCCTAGCAGTTAGGAGGCGGCGTAGGAACAGATGGGTGGAATGCACGAATACTTTTTTCATTTTTCAAGTAGTGCTTTTGTTTTCCGTGGTTATCAGTTATGATCGCTAGAAAGTAAGATTCTTCAGTTTTGGCATTAAAAAACTTTGATCCGGACTCATTATGATCACTATGTGCTCCATTGTTGTTCTCAATTTCTAATTGAAGCACAATTTGAAGAATGGTATTTTGATCTAATAAAGATGAAAATATAGGTGTTATTGATATGCTCATCTTTGTGAAAAAGATTAAAGCACATAATAAAGCCGCTATATTTCTAATTTTTTTATTAAACATCTTTCTTCAAAACTGTATCTGTCCCCTATTTAGAGTATGTAAAAATACATTTTTCATGTTAAAAAATTATGAAATTTTTTAAAAAAAATCCATGCTGACAAAAAAATTACAAAGACTCAATATTTCGTTCTATCTTTAATAGAGGAAAAATTACATGTAAAAAATGAAGAGATTTCTCAAGCGTTAACTGTTTGGGTTTTAAAAATTAGCAAATTAAGTAATGGAAGATCAAACACTATTTATTGAAAAAGTAAAAGCATCATACAATCCAAAAGGGGCCTATATTTATTTAGGTGCAGGTATTTTGGATGGTAATATTTTATCAGAGGCTAAAGTTAACCTGGCTTTAAAAATGATGAATCGACATGGCTTAATTACAGGAGCAACCGGAACTGGAAAAACACGTACTTTGCAATTAATTGCTGAACAGTTGTCTGATGCAGGAGTTCCTGTGTTTATGTTAGATGTTAAAGGTGATTTATCGGGCTTAGCTGTTGAAGGACAAACCAATCAAGCGCTTATAGATCGTGGAGATGCTGTGGGTGTTCCGTTTGTACCTGCGAGTTTTCCCATCGAATTATTTTCTTTGACAGGTAATAAAGGAACAACAATGCGGATAAAAGTGTCTGATGTTGGTCCAATTCTTTTGTCCCGTATTTTAGAACTGAATGATACACAAACTGGAGTGTTAGCTGCAATCTTTAAATATGCACAAGATCATAATATGCCTTTGGTTGATTTTAATGATGTTAAAAAGTTACTGAGTTACCTCGCCGATGGTCCAGGAAGTGAGGAGATTAAAGATGATTATGGTAAAATAAGTACATCGAGTTCCGGAACTATTTTACGTAAGATAGTTGCTATAGAACAACAGGGTGTTGCTCATATATTTGGAGAGAAGGAATTTGATATCGAAGATTTATTTCAAAAAGTAGATGGCAGAGGTGTCATTAGTTTATTGAATATTTCGGATGTTCAGGATCAACCCGTGTTATTTTCAACATTTCTATTAAGTATATTAGCCCAGTTGTTTAAAAATTTACCTGAAGTAGGCGATTTGGATAAACCAAAGTTGGTATTTTTCTTTGATGAAGCTCATCTACTATTTAAAGATGCTTCTAAAGCATTTCTGACGCAGGTAGAGCAGATCGTTAGATTGATTCGATCAAAAGGTATAGGCGTATTCTTTTGTACTCAGTCACCAACAGATATTCCGAGTCTGTGTTGGCACAGTTGGGGAATCGCGTACAGCATGCTTTACGTGCTTTTACTCCGAATGATGCTGAGAATTTAAGAAAAACTGTCAAAACATATCCTAAATCAGATTTTTATGCAATCGATCAAATATTAACATCCTTAGGAACAGGGCAGGCACTCATTACAGTGCTGAATGATAAAGGAATTCCTACAGAAGTTGTTTCCACACATCTGGTACCAGCAAGAGCTGTCATGGGACCTGCAGATGCAACAACTTACGATCAGCTTGTCAAACAATCTGATTTGTATTTGAAATATCAACAACGTGAGGAAAATCGCTCTGCAGCTGAGATTGTTGATGAAAGAATGAAAGTGGCAAATGATCAGCAGATACAGCAAGATCGAGAAAAAGAAGAGGCTAAGCTTGCTAAGAGCAGTTCGAGAAGACAAACACCACTAGAAGCCGCTCAGAAAACAGCGACGACCACACTTGCAAGAGAAGGGGTAAAGTTGTTGGGGAAACTGGCAAGTGGTTTGTTAACAGCATTCTTTAAGAAAAAGTAATCTAATATTTATATATTTGCACAAATTTAAACTAGAAACGACCTAGAAATTGGATATGAGTAAACCAACTTTATTAATTTTGGCAGCAGGTATGGCTAGCCGTTACGGATCATTGAAACAGATTGATGCTTTTGGGCCTCACGGCGAAACTATTATTGATTATTCTATCTATGATGCTATTAATGCTGGATTTGGCAAAGTAGTATTTATAATTCGTGAAGAATTTTTAGATAAAATGAAAGAAGTCTTTGACGAAAAGTTAAAAGGAAAAATCGAAGTAGATTACGCTTTCCAAGATTTTGATTTAAAGAAGTATGGTATTGACCGTGAAATAGAGCGTGCTAAACCTTGGGGTACTGCACACGCTGTAATGAGTGCAAAAAATCACGTTGATGGACCTTTCTGTGTGATTAATGCAGATGATTTTTACGGTACGGATTCTTACGAAAAAATGGCTAAGTTCTTAACAACTGAAGTATCAGATGACCAAATGGCTTTGATGGGATTTCAAGTTGGTAATACGTTATCCGATTATGGTTATGTATCTAGAGGGGTATGTGTAGTAAGTCCTTCAGGACATATGGAAAGTGTTACGGAACGTACTAAGATATACTATAAAGAAATTGAAGGCGAGAAAAAAATAGTTTTCGAAGAAGGTGATGTAATAACAGAGTTGGATCCGGAAAGTCGTGTATCTATGAATTTCTGGGGCTTTACTCCAAAAGTATTTGAAGTGGCTGAAGGCATGTTTAGAGATTTTGTTGAGAAAAATTCGGAAGATCCTAAATCTGAATTCTTCATTCCTTCTGTAGCAGATTATTTCGTGCAAACAAAGCAAGCAGATTTAAAGTTATCCCGACCTCATCAAAATGGTTCGGTGTTACCTATAAAGAAGATAAGGAAATTGTGCAGGCATCAATCCTAAAATTGATTGCAGATGGTGCATATCCAGAAAAAATATTTTAAAATATTATCGTAGTATTTTCTAAACCCGCAATATTTGTTGCGGGTTTTTTATGTTTGAGTATTAGAAGGTATTATCATTCTAAGATCAAGTCCATTATAAACATGAAAAAAATATTAAAAGTGCTATTATATATTCTTATCACACTCATTCTAATTGTATTTATTTATTGGTTGTCAGAACGTGTCTTATCGCGAATAAGTGCACATAGAGAAAATTCTGCTCTACCGAAAGATATAACGTTGTATATTATGTCAAATGGTGTGCATACAGATCTAGTATTCCCCGTTAAAAATAATCTGATGGATTGGACACATCTATTTCCATTAAGTAATAATAAGGGAAAAGATACCACATATACTTACATGGGAATAGGATGGGGAGATAAGGCTTTTATTTAAATACCCCAGAATGGAAAGATCTAAAAGCTTCGACAGCATTTGTAGCAGCAACTGGCATTGGTGAAACGGCACTACATATTACCTATCATAAATCAGTGGAGGAGAATGAGCTCTGTTACAAGTATATGATTGATACAGTACAATATCAAATCCTTATTGATTTTGTGAAATCATCGTTGGAATATGATGCTGAAAATAAGCCAATTGTAATTAATACTAATGCACAGTATGGTGATTCGGATGCTTTTTATGAAGCCAAAGGATCTTACAGCATGTTTTACTCATGCAATACTTGGACGAACGAGGCTCTTAAAAAGGCGAATATGCCAGCGGGTATATGGGCAACATTAGATAAAGGAATATTAAGCCATTACAAAAAATAGCACTCCAGTATTCATCACAATAAAAGACATAATAGATTGACAAGTATTTTACATTTTGTAAAAAACACTTGTCAATATGTATGATTAGTTTTACATTTGTCGTACTAACAATATAAAACTTAAAATCATTATGAAAAAAATTCCTTTATTACCCCGGTACTTCCGGTGGATTGGATTAGGATTAGTCCTCATGTTTTTAATCCCAACGGCATTATATATGCTAAAAGAAAATAGTATTTTAATTACTAATTATCCAAGAATAAAAGGGGTAGAGATTATGCCTTTCGAATTATCTTTTTCTACTTTTGCAGTTTTGGGAGGAAATGATGGCCCTTTTGAAATTATTAATACAGAAATGTCACTAACATTACAGCTTTTATCGATCTTTTTAGGGTTGAGTTTTATTGCATTTACGAAGTATAAGTATGAGGATGAAATGATTAATTCTATTCGTCTTTATTCTTGGTCCTGGTCTATTATTTCTTTTGCTATTTTCAATGTATTATTAATTGCATTTGTTTATGCTAGTTGGTATATAAGCCTGGCATTTTTAAGTCCAAATATTATATTATTGCTTTATATTATTATTTTTCGGTTCCAGGTTTTTAAAATGAATAGGAGGTTAGCGCATGAAGAATAATATTAAAATCAATCGACTGATGAAAGATTATTCACAAGAACAGTTAGCAAATAAAGTCGGAGTAAGTAGACAGACAATCAATGCCTTGGAAGCTGCGAAATATGTTCCTTCAACTGTATTGGCACTTAAGTTATCAAGAGTATTGGATAAAAGTATAGAAGAATTATTCCAATTGGAAGATTCAGACTTGGTCTAATAATAAAAAAGCTCGAAGATTCATCTTCGAGCTTTTTATTATTTAAAAGGAGTGTAATTATTTGACTTCTTCGTATTCTACGTCAGTTACGTCATCACCACCTTGGTTACCACCATTGTTTGCTTGACCAGCATCACCTTGAGGTTGTGAACCACCTTGTGAAGCAGCATACATCTCTTCAGAAGCAGCATTCCAAGCATTGTTTACTTCTGCAGAAGCTGAATCGATATCAGCAAAACTTCTTGCTTCAAAAGCAGCTTTCAATTTTACTAAACCAGCTTCGATAGCCGCTTTTTTATCTGCTGAAATTTTATCTCCGTATTCTTTTAATTGTTTTTCAGTTGAGAAAATCAAAGCATCTGCACCATTGATTTTATCAGCTTCTTCTTTCATTTTTTGATCCGCTTCAGCATTTGCTTCAGCTTCTTCTTTCATTTTTTTGATTTCTTCGTCAGATAAACCAGATGAAGCTTCAATACGGATATTTTGCTCTTTTCCAGTTGCTTTATCTTTAGCAGAAACTTTAATGATACCATTTGCATCGATGTCGAATGTTACTTCAATTTGAGGAACACCACGAGGAGCAGAAGGAATATCATTTAAGTGGAAACGGCCAATCGTACGGTTTTGAGCAGCCATTGGACGCTCTCCTTGTAAGATGTGGATTTCAACAGATGGTTGATTATCAGAAGCAGTTGAGAACGTTTCAGACTTTTTAGTAGGAATAGTTGTATTTGCTTCAATTAATTTAGTCATCACACCACCCATTGTTTCGATACCTAATGATAAAGGAGTAACGTCTAATAATAATACGTCTTTCACTTCACCAGTTAATACACCACCTTGGATAGCAGCACCTAATGCTACAACTTCATCAGGTTAACACCTTTAGAAGGCTCTTTTCCGAAGAATGCTTTTACTGCATCAACGATTGCAGGGATACGTGTAGAGCCACCAACTAAGATGATCTCATCGATATCACCTGTACTGAATCCAGCATTTTTCAATGCAGAACGACAAGGATCAATTGTACGTTTGATCAAATCAGCAGCTAAGCTTTCAAATTTAGCACGTGATAAAGGACGAACTAAGTGTTTCGGGCCTGTTGCATCAGCAGTGATGTATGGCAAATTGATTTCAGTAGAAGTTGTGCTTGATAATTCAATTTTAGCTTTCTCAGCAGCTTCTTTCAAACGTTGCAATGCCATTGGATCTTTTTTCAAGTCAAAGCCATTGTTTTCGTTTTTAAACTCGTCATTTAACCAGTTGATGATTACATTATCAAAGTCATCACCACCTAAGTGTGTATCACCGTCAGTAGATTTAACTTCAAATACACCATCACCTAATTCCAATACTGAAACGTCATGTGTACCACCACCACAGTCAAAAACAACAATTTTCATGTCTTTGTGTGCTTTATCTAAACCATAAGCTAAAGCAGCAGCTGTTGGCTCGTTGATAATACGTTTAACTGTTAAACCAGCGATTTCACCAGCTTCTTTAGTTGCTTGACGTTGTGCATCATTGAAGTATGCAGGAACTGTAATTACAGCTTCAGTTACTTCTTGACCTAAGAAATCTTCTGCAGTTTTCTTCATTTTTTGAAGAATCATAGCTGAAATTTCTTGAGGTGTATATTTACGGTCGTCAATTTCTACACGTGGTGTATTGTTGTCGCCTTTTACTACATTATAAGGTACATGTTGCGCTTCATTTACAGACTCATCATAAGATAAACCCATAAAGCGTTTAATAGAGTAAATAGTTTTAGTCGGGTTTGTGATCGCTTGACGTTTTGCTGGATCACCTACCTTACGCTCGCCACCTTCAACAAAAGCAACGATAGAAGGGGTTGTACGTTTACCCTCATTGTTAGCAATAACTACCGGTTCGTTACCTTCCATTACAGCAACACATGAATTGGTCGTACCTAAGTCGATTCCTATTATTTTAGACATATTATATATATTTATTTTTTACTAATCTGTTTGTTGTATACCTACCTAATCAACCCTTGTGCCAATCATTTTGTTTTCATGAAAATGAATAAAATTGACAAGTAAACGTCAGAATTGGTGACAAACTGTCATTTTTATGTTTCTTTATTTCGTCAGAATTGTGCAAATGGCAAAATTTTGTCATATTGTATCCCAAAATATAAAAGCTAATATATGCAGTTCGAAGAATACGTATCCTATTTTAAAGCTATCGTAGAAAATCCCGAGAATTATGAAGGTTATCAAGACGAAGAAATCTTTAATTACACCAAATTAAATTGGTCGAGGATGAATCGCTGGTTGAAAAAATTTGAACCCAATGCTGAAACAGCTTCATTTATGAACGGGATTGCAACCAAGCAACATTGGATCTTAATAACAGAACCATGGTGCGGTGATGCCGCTCATTCTGTCCCCATGATTTACCAGATGGTGAAGAGTAATCCATTGCTTGTTCTGGATATACAGTTACGTGATTCGGAACCTTATACAATTAACCAATATTTGACCAATGGCGGAAAGTCTATTCCTAAATTAGTGATTCGTAATGAGCAAGGTGATGACTTGGCTGTATGGGGACCGCGCCCTCAGGGCTGTACAGATCTATTTGTTATGATGAAAGGTAAAGGAGCTGAATTTAATGACATTAAAGAAGAGATTCAAAAATGGTATAATCAAGATAAAGGAGTTGCCATACAGGAGGAATTAGTTGACATACTTAGTCGATAACTGATTAGAGCAGATTCTTTAATAAAGAATCTGCTCTAATATTTGTCTTCTTTGTTGTGCATCACTGTTACCTCTTCCCCTAAACATACTGCCTGAAAGCAATTTAAAAAATTCGTTGGATGACATCTCTTTTGCTTTTTTATCTTTCCACGAACTTGAAACCTGATCAGTGGTGAATTTTACCTCAGTCGCCCAATAATTGATATGCATTTCAGGAATAACAAGTCCCAAGATCATTCCCGGCAATCCTCCTGTTAATACCGGCCCTCCTGAAACAGGAATCTCTTCTGTATAAAAAGCGATTAGATAAAGTGAATCTTTCGTCGCCCCATTTACACGTCTACATTCATACCCTGAAATTGTTCTAAACTCATCTGTGAATCGCCATGTAACATCCTGAAGACTATCTTTTATAATAATTTTTTCGTCAATTTGAAGCTGTACTTCAGAAAGCTTAGCTTTAAGGTTCTGAAAATAAGTTTTATCGCCCATTCTGTTGTTTCCTCTGCCCATGCCACGCATACCGCCACCTCCATTTGTGCCTGTTCGTTGATTGGCTCCTGCATTCCCTCGTCCTCCTCCTGAACTTCTTCCAACTCTTGTATTTGCTGGTGAGGTATTGGGTTTTGTTGGCGTTTCTTCTGCATTGGACTCCATCAATGTCTGGTTCTCATCAAACTTCAGAACAAAATTGGATGTAGAACTTCTGGCATTTCATCGATGTTTCCCATGTACATCATACCTCTATTACCGTTTCCACCATGCTTAGCCATCAATTCTCGCATTCTCGCTTTCGTATACACCACTTTTTCAAAATTGATGGTTCCCTTTGTTGCAAAGTAAGCATGTTGCGCAAATGCATCTGTGCCAAATAGCAAAAGAATGAAACCTATTAATAATTTAGTCATTTTTCTTTCCTAATTTTTTGTTAAAATCCCATTTCAATCCAAGCATGAAATATTGAGTAAGCATCTGTTGTTGTGATTCCGAAAATTTACTGCTGTCAAATGAGCGATTGGTAGTATTGAATGTTTTAAAAATATCAAATGCTTTTAAGCTTAATTGTAGGTTATTGCTCATCAATTTCTTATTTAATTCCATATTCATATAAAATTGATTGATAGCTTTAGTGTATACTTTGTTCTTACCCGTATATCCGTAATTAATAACCTGCACCAGATCAAATTTAAAGGGTAGGAAGTATTTGATATCCGTATTGATATTTGCTCTCAGACTATTACTGTTTAAATCAGGTTGTAAAAGAGTCTCCACACGATCAACACCTATATTCGTAAAGAAGTTGAAGTCAATAACCTTAGAATTTTGTTTATTTAATCCAAAACCTGCACTTGCATTGTAGTTCTTGGAATTGTTCAATACACCATTCAGAAAGTCGTAACTATTTCCATAACTTAAATTCGCATTTGGATTGAACTGAAGTAAATTATTAAATAAAGGTTTACTATAACCAGAGTATACTCTAGCGGACCAGTTTATTTTATCTCGTATGTTTTCATAATTACTGGTTGTCACCCCTTCAGAATCAAGGATTCTCTTATTTGCAATCGGATTATGTGTTGTTGTAATACCCGCATTGATATTGAAGCTCGAACTTCTTAAAATGCTAAAGGTATTAAAATTTAAATTATAAGAGTTTTCAGTTGATTTCTTTAAATCGGGGTTTCCTAATTGTACAAATAATGGATTTGTCTGTGGTTGTAAGGCTATCAATTGTCCGAACGTCGGAATTCTGTTCGATGTACCGTAGCTAAGCATCAAATTTTTGTTTAAAGACAATTTGTAATTAACATTCATATTCAGGTTATTATCCCAAAAGTTGCGATTGAGATTAATATCACGATAGGTGTCAATTAATTTTTGATTCCTATAGCTCATCGTATTTGATAGGTTAATATTGAGTTTGTCTTTAATGTTGTAGTTTAACTGAATATTTGCACCCTGATTGAAATTTTTGTTTTCTTCATTTTTAGAATATAATGAATCTAACAACGTATATTCACCCAGTCCATTGGCATTTAATGATCTATTTAGACTTTTTGAAACGCTACTGTTCATCGTATATCCTACAGTTAGGTACAAGTCTTGAAGTAATTTCTCATTTAAATTTAGAGAAGCACCGATTCGATTGTTCTTCGCTTCGTTTACACGTTTTTGATCTATAGTATCAGCTCTGTTAAGCGCGTTGTTTTTATAATAGTTTGTAATCGATTTTGTTTGACCAATAGATTCACTTTGTGATAATTGCGTATTAAACTGAACATTAATAGACCGTCCATTATTGTTTAATCTTCTTCTATAATTAATACGGAAATCGGCATTATCATTATTTCCCTTTGAGCTGTTATTTTCATCAAAAGTGTTCGTTAGTGTAGTGTCATTAATGGTGATCCTACGGTTCGACGTACTTTTAGTATAGGTGTCTGATTTGCCTGCATTCAATTGAACGTCTAGATTTTGGATAGAATCGATTTTGAATCGTACCTGTGTTCTGACATTGTTATTTTTTGTATCGTTATCGGAGCTGTTACTTCCTATTGTTTCTTGTGTTTTGTCTTCAAATAATTCCTTAACGTTAGAAGTTCGTTCATTAGTAGCGCTGTTGTTGTTGAAATTATAACTGGAATTTAATGATAATCTTTTCTTTAGAAATACATTATCATAATTTACGCCAATATTTTTATATTCAGGTTTACCTTGAATGCTGGCATTGGAACGGATCCTTGAATCATTTCCCCCTCCCATATTGTTCCAGTTTCCGGTTAGTCCTATACGTTCAGAACGATTGAATTTAGCGGCAAATAAACCCGCGTCAAATAAATGTTTAGTACCAATTGTAGCATTCGCATTTCCGAAAATACCTTTTCTAGCTTCTTCTTTAAGCACCACATTAACCGTTTTGATACGTACGCCGTCATCCACTCCCGTTAATTCAGCTTCATCAGATTTTTTCTCGTATACCTGTACTTTGTCAATAGCATCTGCTCTAACATTGCGAATCGCAATTTTAGGATCATAACCAAAAAATTCTTCACCATCTATCAATACCTTTGAAACTGTTTTCCCCTGAGCAGTAATAGTTCCGTCCGAAGATACAGTCATACCGGGTAACCTTCGGAGAAGGTCTTCCAATTTTGCATTTTTTTCAGTTTCAAAACTACCGGCATTATATTCTATTGTGTCACCTTTAATTTTTATTGGTAGTTTTTGCGTAATAACAACCTCTTCAAGAACATTGGCTCGTGAACTTATCTTAATATCATGTAAATCAATCTTGCTATCTTCTACATTTATAATGTCACTGTATAGTTCAAATTTTGGATAAGTCACAAGTACGCGATAAGCACCTTTTTCTGGGGGTTGAATATTGAAACTACCTTCCTCGTTTGTGCGTGTAAATACTTTCAAAATAGAATCTTGTGCCGTAAGTAAGATTACTGAAGCATTGAAAAGGGGCTTGTTTTCGCCTCGATCTATAACCTTACCCTTAATAGAAGTTTGTGCGTAACTTAATGATGTGCAAAAAAATAATAGGAGGAAAAATATCCTGTTCATAATGCTATTTAGGTGAAGTTATGTGTCAAATATAGAATATTAACCGGTTCTTAATATTTGTGTAATCAGAATGTTATAAAAACAGAGCATTATTTACAATAATTAACATTTTTTGTTTTTTTATAATCTTTATCAGCAGGCTGTACATTGGGTAAAATAATAATTATTTCTTAACTTTCAGAAAAAATCCAAACATGAATATCGAAGAATTACGCGATTATTGCATAGCAAAAAATGCAGTAACAGAAGAACTTCCATTTGGTCCTGATACACTGGTTTTTAAAGTTGCTTCTAAAGTTTTTCTATTAGTTGGGTTAGATCAATTGGAGGGACTATCTTTTAATGTTAAGTGTGATCCAGAGTATGCTATTAGTTTGAGACAGGAATTTCTGCAGACAGTTTTTCCAGGTTATCATATGAATAAGAAACATTGGAATACAGTTCATGCAAATCGTGAATTAACAGACCAAAAGTTATTGGAATTAATTGATCATAGTTATGATCTTGTGTTTGCATCATTGCCTAAAAAAATAAAAGAAAATCTTTAATAACAGTTGAATTTCCTTTAATTGTCAAGTTTTAGAGACAAAGGTCTTTTTTCTCCACGAAATTTAAGTTGTTACCCCAACAATCTTAACTTTGCGCCACGTTAATAATTCTCACAATTAACGATATTTTACATTAAATATTAATTTATTATGGAACAAAAACGAATTCTATCGTTTATGATTTGTATTATGCTGTTTTTTGTATTAAATGGCTGTATTAAAGAAGAGGCATTGAATACAGAAGCTGATATTGAACAGGCGAGTATTCTGAATGGAGATTTAGCACTTAGTACAGCACCTTCTATAGGTAATAATACGATTATTTTTAAACTAAAACGCTTTTCTGGTAGTTACGTACATACGCCTGAGTTTGTGTTGACACCAGGAGCGACTATCTTGCCAAAAAGTGGTACCGAACTTGATTTTTCACAACCTCAAAAATATACGGTAACTTCTCAAGATGGTGCATGGTCAAAGACTTATACAGTCTCATTTGTAGTTGACGAAGGCGCTAATTTTTATGGTGCATTTGAAAATGCACAAGTTGTTGATACAGATAATCCTGTAGGTCATTACCATCAGTTTTTTGAATTAACAGCAGGCGGTCAGAAAAATATTATTTGGGAAACAGCAAATGAGGGATATAATATTCTTGCTGGTACATTAGTGGGAGAGGATAAAGATTTAATACCATCTTTCTATCCAACTTCGCAAGTAACAGACGGTTATCTTGGTAATGCTGCTAAATTAATGACGAAAGATACCGGTCCATTAGGCGGGATGTTCGGTTCGCCATTGGCTGCGGGTAATCTGTTTGTTGGGGAGTTCAGGCTTACTTTTCCTACTGTTAATTCTACTCGATTTGGTATCTCGTACAACAATGATACTGCTCCGGTAGCATTAAAAGGTTTCTTTAAATATAAAGCCGGTGAAAAATTTGTAGATAATACAAAACCATCACAGCTCACTAAAGATACGTGGGATGGATATGCAATTTTATTTGAAAAATCAGCTGATTTAAATAAATTTCTTAACAGGTACACATGCCTTTAAAGATTCTCGGATCGTTAGTGTTGCTAGAATTGGAACAAAAGAACAAATTGAAACTGATAAATGGACAGCATTTAATGTTCCTTTTTCTTTTGTGAATGGTAAATCTTTTGATCCAGCTAAAGAATATATGTATACCATAGTATTGAGTTCAAGTAAAGAAGGAGATATTTTTAATGGTGCTGTAGGAAGTACTTTATTTATTGATGAGGTAGAGCTTGTTACAGGTCAAAAAAAATAATGATGAATATAAATAATAAAACTATTGTAATGAACAGAATACTATATGTTGTAGCTATTTGTTTAATGGTTACCCAATATGCCCAGGCGCAAGACAGTACAGTTAACAGTAACACAAATTTTTTTAATACAAATATTGATTACGCAGTGCAAGCGCAATTTAGTATAGGGGGCAGTAGTCCATTAGGTATGCCTCGTGAAATAAGAAAGATTGAAAGTTTTAATCCCGGGTTTAGTTTTGGTTTAGAAGCAAACGCTACTAAATGGATACATGAAAATGGAAAATGGGGAGTGCGATTAGGGCTTCGTTTTGAAGAAAAAGGAATGAAGACCAATGCCCGCGTCAAGAACTATCTAACAGAAGTGGTTAAGGATAATTCAAAAGTTAGAGGTTACTATACAGGAAAAGTACAGACAAATGTGAGTAATACATATTTTACTATACCTGTTTTGGCTGTTTATAAACTTTCGGATAAATGGAATTTATATGGAGGTCTCTATTTTTCAAGATTGATTGACAATACATTTGATGGATATGTATCGGATGGCTATTTAAGGCAAAATACACCAACAGGAACAAAAATATCGTTTGAAGACGGAAGTCAAGCTGCATATGATTTCTCGGACAATGTTCGGAAATTTCAATGGGGTACTCAACTTGGAGCAGAATGGAAAATGAATAAACATTTTAAATTATTGACAGACCTTACATATGGCTTCAATAATATTTTAGAAAAAGATTTCAATTCTATCGATTTCAGTATGCATAATATTTACCTCAACGTAGGTTTTGGTTATTCTTTTTAAACAGATTAATATGGATTTCCTGATTGATCATTGTCAAAAGGGAAATCAAGATTTTAATGATGTTAAAAATTAAAAATGGCCTGTTAAATTTTTAACAGGCCATTTTTGTTTTCTAATAAACAGTTTGTTTGAAAGGTTGGTCTTCTTTTTTATAAAAAATACTTACATCTTCAAACCGATCTCTCTCAAACGTTCATCTAAATATTCACCTGCAGTATAATCAGGATAAGCTTTTGGATAGGTTTCGCTAATGCAAGAATCTAAACAAGCTAAGCTCATTGATGCTTTAGGGTGTAAGAAGAAAGGAATAGAAAAACGAGAATTACCCATTAATTCACGCGGTGGATTAACGACACGGTGTGTAGTTGATTTTAATTTATTATTTGTTAAGCGCTGCAACATGTCACCAACATTGATAACGATATCTTCACCTTTAGCTTTAATAGGAAACCATTCACCGTCTTTTGTCATAACCTCAAGACCGTCAGCACTCGCTCCAATTAATAAAGTAATCAAATTGATATCTTCGTGTGCTCCGGCGCGAACAGCATCAGGTGCTAATTCATCAGGATTTTGGATCGGAAAGTAATGGATTGCACGTAAAATAGAGTTACCGTTGATAACGAATTTTTCGAAATAATCTTCTTCTAGCTCCAAATAAGTTGCAATTGCTTTTAATAATTCACGACCAGTATCTTCTAGTTTTTTATATACTTCGGCGGTGATTTCACTGAATCGGGGTAATTCGGCAACTTCAGGATTATCAGGAAAATCAGTTTTACTATATTCTTCACCAACGATTGTTTGTCCTCTTTGCCAAAATTCTTTCAAATCTGGAGTTGTGGAATCTTTTGCTTTTTCGCGACCTTTTGTTGTATACC
>NZ_ASZT02000101.1:0-19030 GCF_001006065.1 Sphingobacterium sp. IITKGP-BTPF85 | reverse complement strand
GCATTGGGCGCAGCGCTAGCTATCCATGACCATTGGAATGAACTGGCGATACCGAATGACCTTATTGCATTGCGGTATTTTAGAAATAAATGAAATTTTAATTGTTTAAGATCTGAGCTGTGAATAAAAATGGGCGAGTGTAATCACTTGCCCATTTTCTTAAACATAAAGGGTTTTTAAAAGGAGAACGTGAAAAGCCCTTTAAAAATAATTTTTTTTTTAAAGTGATTAGGTAAACGAGCTTGCAGGTTTTTAACTCATCATTAATAGGGTAACAGATTTTTTACTAGAATACGTTTAAGACGATTGACCATAATTTTGATCCTATACTGCTATGGTGCAGAGTAACAAATATTTAAAAAAGTGAAATATTAAAAATATGATGGTCTTTGAGTTTAACTTTTTTAAATTTTATGCTAATTAATTGTTATTTTAGTGATTAATCTAAATTTTAAAATGACCAATTCAACTGCTCAGTTTCTAATGACACTGGAGATTAGTGATTTTTCAGCAACTCCCAAATATCTCCAATTGGCGAATACTATCATTGATGCAGTAAAAAATGAGAGACTTAAGAAGAGCGAAATGCTTCCTTCAATTAATGAATCCAGTGCTTATCTTGAAATATCTAGAGACACGGTTGAAAAGGCTTATCGCTATTTAAAAAAGCATGAAATTATTGCATCTAATCCAGGCAAGGGATACTATGTCAATAAAACAGATATTCAATCCAAATGTAAAATTGCACTGTTTCTGAATAAATTGAGTGTTCACAAAAAAATAGTGTATGATTCATTTGCGAAGGAGTTAGGCGATTTTGCTGATCTAGATTTATTTGTCTATAATTCAGACCTTTCCTATCTCAAGAACCTATTATCGAATCTGACCAAAACATATGACTATTATGTACTATTTCCACATTTTAGGGAGGGACGAGATAAAGCGCCGGATATTATTCGTAGAATACCAAGCGATAAATTAATGTTATTAGGACGATTTGTGGATGATGTACCGGGCGATTTTCCAGCGGTTTATGAGAATTATGAACAGGATATTTACTTAGCGTTGGAAAAAGCGAGCGAAGTTTTAAGTAAATATAAAATGATAAAATTGGTTTTTCCCGATCATAGTGATTTTCCAAAAGCAATTATAAAGGGTTTTTATAAATTTTGTCAGCAGTATGCTTTTGATCATGAGCTGGTATCGGAATTGAATAAAGAAAAAGTCGTAATAGGGACTTGTTATATCAATATTATCGAAGATGATCTAGTAAAACTACTGAATAAGATCCAACAAAAAAATCTGGTGATAGGTAAAGATATTGGTGTTATTTCATATAATGAAACGCCGTTAAAGAAATTTATTTTGAATGGAATTACAACCATATCAACTGATTTTGAAGCAATGGGTAGGATGGCGGCAAATCTCATTAAAAATAACTCCAAAGATCGGCTTGAAGTCCCATTTAATATCAAGATTCGAGCTTCTATATAAAAGCATATATTATATTATGAAAAAAGCCATGAGAAAACTCATGGCTTTAATACTTTTGATCACGATTACAGTGTTATTTTTTTAGGGTTAGAGGATATTGTTTAAATACTCCTTTAACAACCTTCGCAACATTAGTTGCCGCTTTTTCTGGACTATTAACTTCGCCAGATCCACGTGCTTGCCAAACAACTTTATTTGTTTTACGATCTACAGCTTCTATGATTAAGTGCGCGTAGCGGTAACGTTCTTTGGCTACAGGATATGTTGAATAATAACCATAATAAGGAGAAAACCACGGTCTGTACCAACCCCATGGACCTCCATAAGCATATGAGGATCCATATACTAAACGACTTTTGTTATTGACAATTGTTATATAACGGAATAACAAATCTGGATTATCCTTACTGTAAGATAAGCCCCTTGCTTGTAATTCACTGTTGCTCGCGTCTAATATATTTGTTCTTGCAATATCATTATCAAAATATGATTTTGATAACGAATCGACAGGTGGTAACCAGCCATAAGTACGATATTGCGAAAAATCTACTTTTTCGTCGCGCATCGTATTATATTGATATGAGGCACAAGATGCAAGAATTAGACTTGCAAATAAGAAATAAATTATTTTTTTCATGACCAATAGGATTTATATTATTTTCTTAGTGTTAGACAAATGTAAATGTTAAAAGTTTAATTATATCAGTAAAAAAATTATTGATAAAAGGCAACTAATGGCATCGAACGGCCTGGACCAAAAGCTTTTGGACTAATGCGCAGTATTGGAGGAGCCTGAAATCTTTTAAATTCGGCATTATTAACTAGTTTTATAATTTTTTCAACAATATTAAGATCATAACCTTGATCTAAAATTTCCTCTTTTGATTTTTGTTTTTCGATATATAGGAATAATATTTCATCCATTAAATCATATGGTGGTAAGGAATCTGAATCCTTTTGATCGGGTCTTAATTCTGCAGAAGGTGCTTTTTCAATTGTATTAGATGGGATAATTTCCTTATTTCGGTTAATGTATCGGGCGAGATCATAGGCCTTTGATTTATATACGTCTCCTATTACTGAAATCGATCCTGCCATATCTCCATATAAGGTGCCATAACCTACCGCTGCTTCACTTTTATTTGAAGTGTTTAAAACGATATGACCAAATTTGTTGGAAATTGCCATTAATAACGTACCTCTGGTACGTGCCTGGATATTTTCTTCGGCAACACCCGCTTTTTGCCCTTCAAAAAAGGGAGCTAATGTTGTTTCGTAGGCCTGCGTAATATCTTTTATTGGAATGATATGATGTGCGCAATTGGTATTTTTTACGAGATCTAATGCGTCTTGAATGGAATGGTCGGATGAATAAATAGAAGGAAGCAATATTGCAAGTACATTTTCTGAACCTAATGCTTCACAGGCTAATGCGGCAACTAGTGCTGAATCTAATCCACCGGAAAGGCCTAAGACTGCTTTTTTGAAACCAGATTTGTGAAAATAATCACGTAAACCTAATAGCAGTGCGTCGTGAATCAGTGCTATTTCCTGATCGTGGGGTACCGTAAATGCTGTTGTCGCTTTTATGGTTTGATCTCTATATTCTATAATCTGTAAATCTTCTTCGAATTTTTTTAATTCACAGCAAATTGCTCCATTTTCATCAATAGCCAGTGATCTTCCGTCAAAAATTATATCCATATGTGCGCCAACTTGGTTGACATAGATGAGCGGACGTTTTGCTTTTGCCACTTGTGCTTTCAAAACAGCAACACGATCTTGATAATGGACATAAGAAAAAGGCGAAGCTGCAATATTGATCAGCAAATCTGGGTTTTCTTGAAGTAATTCGTTCATGGGGTCACCAACGTAGGAATTATTTCCTTGATCGTCATCCCATAAATCTTCACAAATGGTCAATGCTATTTTTGTTTTTTATAGGTGAAACATG
Organism: Sphingobacterium sp. IITKGP-BTPF85; assembly: GCF_001006065.1. NCBI lineage: Bacteria > Pseudomonadati > Bacteroidota > Sphingobacteriia > Sphingobacteriales > Sphingobacteriaceae > Sphingobacterium > Sphingobacterium sp. IITKGP-BTPF85. The sequence goes on along the minus strand of NZ_ASZT02000101.1, from coordinate 15,582 downwards.
CGAATTTTCTGCTAGGTTCAAAGTAACGATATTCATCAAAAACATCATAGTTAGGAAGTAGTCCTTTTTTACTAATGTGTGTAATCTTTCCTTTTTCTAAACAAACTGCAGCATTGTACAGTGCTTTACCTTCTGGATCTGTATTGGGAATAGGCGCTCCGATAATGCATAAAATATCTTGGCAATGTGATGCAATGGTAGTAATAGATTCGTTACACTGTTTTAAGAATGTTGCATTTTGCAAAAGATCCTTTGCTGGGTAGCCGCCAATTGCTAATTCAGAAAAAACAATAATTTCAGCTTGTTGTGCTCTTGCATTTTCAATAGCAGTAATAATTTTTGCAGTGTTGGAAGTGAAGTTGCCGATATGATAATTTAACTGGGCTAAAGCTATTTTCATTTTTGCGTCTTTGTTTTTGAATGGTATACTGATATGAAGAGCAAGATAAGAAGTTTTTTAGACTACTTTTTGATACTATTGTTTTTTTATTTTTTGATAGTGAATTAAAAACAAACAGGATCTTTACGTAAGTAAAGATCCTGCTTCGTGTATTCGTTTAAAATTTTTAGAAGAAATAAATCTCCCAAATGCCATTTAATTGCTAATAGAAAGAACTTCAATTTCAGAATATAACGGTGAGTTTGCAGGAACTTTATCTTTCGCAACTTGATCATATCCGAATGGAGACGGCGCGACAGCTTTTATTTTGCTTCCTTTTTTCAGTCCTTTTACAGTTAATCCACCGATATTTACTTCCTTCCCTTGAAGGATAATTTTTTTGGAAAAAAAGCGAACTGCCAGAATAAGATAATACGGTCTCTATTTATCGTAAATGTTGCTGGGCTACCCTCTTTAGATTCATCAACAAGATTTCCTTTATCTGCGCCGTTCAGTAAATTAACTTTGTAATTTACTACTGCGGTAGGGTACATGAGATAACCACCGGAGCTGATTTGATAAGCGTATGAAGCATCGTCACCTTCTGCTATCAGATCATACCAAATACCTGTTGCTGTATCTAATTTGGGATTCGTGAAGTTTTTGATAGCAAATGATTTCAACTGAGGAGCCTGTTCTTTTAGTAAATTTTGGATTCTCGCATTTTCGATAGAATCTTTAATTCTTTGTTCTTCCGCTAATTTTGAAAAGTCGTCTGATTTACTACAAGATGCCAAAGCAATAATCATTGCCAACATTCCAAAAAAGATTTTTGTAAAATTTTTCATAAATTTCTTTACTAATTACTGTTATTATACCGGTTAAAACGTTCAATTGTTTAGTTGTGCTACAAGGTACGAAAGAATTTTAAAGCAAGTAAAGTGTAGGATAATTTTTTATTGGTCAATGTGCTGTTTTTTGTTCGTTAACAATAGTTTTCTTGGGGAAATTACAGATACAAAAAGGTCCTTTACATCGTGATGTAAAGGACCTTTTATATGCTTTTATTTTGTATTAATTACGAACCAGTAACATCTCCAACAGATTTCACTTCGATTGTGTAAACAACTGGAGTATTTTTAGGAACAGTTACTTTTTCGCTACCTTTTGTATATTCTACTTGGTCAAAAGTATAATAAGATGGTGAAATAAAACTAATTTTATCATTTTTTTGTAATCCTTTTGGCAATAAACCCTCAAATCTTACATCTTTACCTTGGATATTAATGATTGTTGGTACAAATGCTTGAATCCACGCTGATCCATATATTGAAGTTGCCTGACGAATATCTGTGTAATTTTTAGGAACCCCATCTGTGTTTTTGTCAAATACGGTTCCATTCATTAATTCACCTTTAAAATTTACTGTCGCTGCCCAAACATTTAATCCCGCTTGTCCAAAATTGTTAACAGTTCCTTTGTATATATATGGTGTTTCATTACCAGCCGCTAGCTCTACTTTATACCAGATTCCTGTTGAATCAGAATATTTAGCTTTATCTCCCCATTTACTTAGTGCATACTCTCTTAAAATTGGAGCTTGATCTTTTTTTAATGAATCTATGCGTAGTTTTTCTAATCTTGCTTTTTCAATTTGCTCTCTTTCAGCTTTCTCATAATCGAAGTCATTTTTGTTACAGGAAGCAAAAACTATCCCCATGCATAAAAATGCCATTAAAAATTTCGTAAATTTTTTCATAATTTTTTAAATTGTATCTTATATTACCAATCAAACGTTATGTTTTTCGGTTTCGCTACAGCGAGATGTTAAATTATCTTAAAAAATTCGCTAACTCTTTTGGGCTTAGATATTTTTGCTTAATACTTTTTAATTTAAATGTTTGATCATAGCGCAGGAGACTCGGGAAAACCATCTTTTGGTTGGTTAACAAGAGTAAGGCTAAGGGATGATATTGTCCGGTATTTTTTTTGGAGTTTTTGATTTCCATACTTGCTGATCGAAAGTGATGTCCTCAACCGTCTCCGCATCTAATTCAACTAGATAATAATCTTTGTTTAATCGGTCATAGATTTCTTTTTTTGAAAAGACTTCTTTTTCCATTTTTCTGCAGTAGCTGCACCAGTCGGTATGAATGAAGATGATTGTTTCTTTTGGTGCTATGCTTAATAAAGAGTCTAATTGTTGAAAAGAGGTCCAAATTATCCGCTCTTGACCATAATTGCTGAGCGGATAAAGGATAATGGTCATTAATAAAACAAATTTGTGCATATGCTTCATCTTTCTTTAATAAATGGGATTAATGAAAATGGCCAATTTTTACTCCAAAGGTTATTGTGCGTGGTTTTGTTGGACCGTAAATGTAGTTTGAATCACGATTAGCGCCTTTATCGAAATCTTTTTGGAATGCGTTGAACATATTTTGAACACCTGCGAATAATTCAAGGTTAAAATCTTTGTGAACAGCAAACGTGTATCCTAACCGTGCATTCAGCTCCATAAAATCCCTCGTATTTTTGAGGCTCATGATTTCTTCTTGTATATGCGAGATCTTCATTTTTCCGGTGTAAACTCCTGTTAGGTCAACTGCGAATTTTTTAGTTGCTTTCCAATTGGCATTTAAGTAGCCATAGACATTTGGCGTACGTAAGAAATCTTTGGACAAAATGGCTTCTTGACCTGTTTTAGCTTCAGCTATCAGTTGTGCAGATTGGTATCGCGAGCGTTGTATTGTACCGCCGGCCTGTAGACTAAATATACTTGACGGCGCTACATTAAGTTCAAGGTTTGTTCCGTATACATAGGCATCTGTACCGTTTCGCATTTCTTCAATCATAATGTCGTTGGATTCGGATTTCAGGACTGTCGTAAATGGATTATTCAACTGGGTATAGAAGCCCTCCACTAAAAGGCTTGTTTGCGTATTGCCAAAATTTCTGCTGAAATTGAACGATCCGGTATAAGCATTTGAATATTCTGTTTTTAGGTCTTCTCCAATTAATACAAAAACCTGTTTTCCTCCGATGGAAGTCACATGCATATCTTCATTGAAGGCTTGTGGGGCACGGAATCCGCGCGCATAGCCGCCACGAAATTGAATATTACTATTGATATCGTATAAGATGGTTAATCGTGGGTTCCAAGATCCAAAATTCTTCTGACTGCTACGTTCCACTTGTTGGAGCTGATAATTTCCGTCGACGAAGATGTAGTCGTATCGCATTCCTATTAATGCTTTGAAAGAGGATACTGGCTTCCATTCGTATTGGGCATAAGTTCCTATTCCTTTTGTTTTTTGATCGATGATACGTTGATATCCGGGAATCTGATCATTTGTTTTGTTGTAGTTGAACTCAATACCGCTGGTAAAGATATCATCCTCAAAATTGTTTGTGTACTGTGTTCCTGTAACAAAAGACAAATCATCTGTGTCTCCATAAGAATTTGCGGCTCTTAAACTATCTGTTGCAGTGGGCGCTTCGCCCAGTCCCCCGTAAAAACTTTTACGTTTTGTTTTTTGGCCGGAAGCATACACGGAGATTTTTTGTTTATAGTCTGCTAAATAATGATCGTAAGTGATACCACCAATCAATGAATTGGTTTCCAGTTGTTCTGTGATGGCTGTAAAATGGGGTGATTTGTTAAATTGGTCTCCTCCTCTTCTAAATTCCTGTATGGTACTGAAATCTACTGTTATTTTATTGACCTCGGAAGGTTTGAAAAATGCTTTTGTTCCGAATGTGGTATTGTTAAGTTCTGTTATCTCCGAAAATCCGTCCTTATTTTTATCAAATGGTTGACGATTCCGGTGCATACCATAAAAGGTAACACCTGTTTTAAGATCTTCATCTACGTAGGAGGTGTTGAAGTCTACCGTATTATCCCAACTGCTACCGCCGATTAATGAGTTGGTAGATTTAATCTGCCAATCATTTTCGACAGGATCTTTAGTAATAATATTAATGGTACCGGCAATTGCATTTGCTCCAAATAGGGCAGAACCACCACTTCGAACGACTTCGATGCGGTCGATCATACTTGTTGGAAGTTGGTCTAAACCATATACACTGTTTAGTGCGCTGAACACGGATCTGCTGTTGATCAAGATCTGTGAATAGGCGCCTTCTAAACCGTTAAGGCGGACTTGTGAAAAACCGCAGTTTTGACAGTTGTTCTCTATCCTTACTCCTGGTTGATAGTTTAGTGTTTCGGACATAGCTACAGATTGTGTAGCCTGAAAAGTTTAGGGCCTAATACCTGCACAATAACTGGTGCTTCCTTTTTACTGACACCATATCGGGTTGCGCTTACAACGACTTCATTCAAATGCAGGTTGTCTGTGTTTAATTTGAAGTGTACGGTGGAATCTGTTAGCAATATTAGCTGTTTGAGGGTTTGATAGCCAACAGCGGTTATCTGTATATTTTGTTTTTGTTTAGTTAGTTTTTGAAATTCAAAATAGCCTGCGGTATCAGAAACGGTCGAGTGAAGACCATTTTCGATGTTGATAGTTGCTCCAACTATACCTTTACCGTCATTGTTACTGATTTTACCTTTTAATGTATGTTGTGCATATGTATGCATACTGATCATCATGATGATGATCAATAGGTTGATATTTCTCATTGGAGTGTATTTGTCCTTTTAATAGTAATGAACCTATCATGGGAGGTGTGAAATATCGGTACGAAGCAATGCGAATGCCTGCTCCATGTATATTTTCATACCAGCTATGTCCACTATGGTTACATTATTTACTTAAAATAATTAATAAATTACAGCACGACGCAATGCGTCGTGCTATCGCACGGCGAATAGCATTCGTCTTGATAATAAGGATGAATGCAATAACTAATTTTATTTTAAGCAAAATCTGGAGGACCCCTTGAGAAAGCGTGATCGACGACACGATTGGTGACAACCGGTGTGTAGACTTGATAACTGTAGATATGAACGACAGTTCGAATGGGTTGTTCAAAAACGATAAATTCACTTTGAACAAAGTTTTGATTGTAGACGACATTGAGGAAATCAATTTGATCGTCGGATTCTTGCGGTCTGGGCTGATCGTTTGTAAAATCGTAGGGGTGATTGTGCATGACAATCTCTCCGTTTGATTTTACCTCTTTGTGCATGAAAATAACACCAGAAATAATGATCAAACTGATCAATGCCAATTGCATTGATGCTAAGATCTTTCTGATATGTATATTCTTTGACATGTAGGTAATAAAAAAGCACCCGCTTAATACGAGTGCTAAATTATTGAAAATAAACGTAGCTTTCTATTGAAAGTGTATTATTTAAATATTATTTTATAAGTTGATTGTTGTCATCTGGAAAAACCAAGCTAGGAATATGTTTTTTAGCTTGCTCCATTTCCATTTGTGCATACGATATGATGATCACAATATCACCCACTTGAACTAATCTTGCTGCAGCGCCATTTAAGCAGATGGTACCGGAAGCTCTTTTTCCAGGAATAACATATGTTTCTAAACGAGCGCCATTGTTATTGTTAACGATTTGAACTTTTTCGTTTGCAATAATATTTGCTGCATCCATTAAATCCTCATCAATTGTGATACTACCAACGTAATTAAGCTCGGCCTGTGTAACCCGAACACGGTGGATTTTAGATTTCATTACCTCTATAAACATGTGGCAAAGTTAGATTTTTCTTGTAAAAATGTAAAGTTAATAAGTATAATGTGACATTTAATTCAAAATCATGTTATCAATAAGCCGTACATCTTCGACCCGCGCAGTGACAAGTGCTACATATTGTTTATCTTGTTCAATTGTTTTGATTTCTTTCAATGTCGTTGTTTCGCAAATAGCGAGATATTCTAAGGTAATACCTTCGCTGGAGTTCAATAGTTCTGTTGCCTGTTTATTTAATTGAAGTAAAGGTATCTTTCCAAAGTTACTTTTGATATACAGAAGTGTTTTGGACAAAGCTAACGCTTGTATTTTACCATTTGATGAGAGGCGCATGTTTCTTGAACTTAAAGCAAGACCATTTTCATCTCGGATGATTGGGCATAATGCAATGGTGATCGGTAATTGCTTTACCTTGATCATATGTTCAATAACCATGACCTGTTGGAAGTCTTTTTGACCAAAGCATGCAATATCTGGTTGCACTAAGGCGAATAATTTGTAAACGACTTGCGTTACACCTTGAAAGTGCCCCGGTCTCATTTTCCCTTCCCATATAGTATCTAATCCGTTTAGATCAATGTGCCATTTTTCATTTGGATCAGGGTACATCTCCTCTACGGTCGGTAAGAATAAGACATCACAATGAGCAGCTTCTAATAATGCGATATCATGCTCAATGGGTCTTGGATACTTTTCTAAATCTTTTGGGTCGTTAAATTGTGTTGGGTTGACAAAAATACTGCAAACGGTGACATCTGATAAAGGTTTTGCATAATTCAGTAAAGAGATATGTCCTTCATGTAGTGCACCCATTGTTGGGATAAGAGCTATTTTTTGTTTGTTGATTCGTGCTGTTTCCAGGTAATCTTGGAGCTCTTTTTTAGTCTCGAAAATTCTCACTTTTAGAAATTTTAATACAGGGCAAAAGTGGGGAATATATTTGTGAATATAAAACGATGATTTGTAAGGAATTGTATTGTCGGGATATTTTTTGTATCTTTGTAGACCGATTTTACTGTTCTAATAAAAATAAAATAAATAAAAACTGGAGATGGCAAAAACGAAGATATTGTTTATAACCCACGAGATGTCGCCTTTCCTCGAATTAACTAAAATTTCTGAAATCACGCGTCAATTGCCACAGGCTATGCAAGAGAAAGGATTTGAAATCCGTATTCTTATGCCTCGTTTTGGTAATATTAATGAGCGTAGAAATAGATTGCATGAGGTAATTCGTCTGTCAGGCTTAAACATTGTGGTGGATAACAATGACAATCCGCTAATCATTAAGGTAGCTTCATTGCCTGCGGCACGTATGCAGGTTTACTTTTTGGATAATGAAGACTATTTTCAGCGGAAAAAAGTTTTTCGTGACGAGAATGGAGAATTTTTTAATGATAACAATGAGCGTTCTGTGTTCTTTTGTAAAGGAGCACTGGAAACGGTTAAGAAGTTAGGTTGGTCACCAGATGTGGTACATTGCCACGGTTGGTTTTCAGCATTAGTGCCGGCTTATTTAAAGACGACATATAAAGATGATCCTACTTTTAAAGGTGCCAAAGTTATGTATTCGTTGTATAACGAAGAGTTCTCCGGAACTTTAGGCGATAAATACAGAGAAATTGCCCCTGAAGGTGCATTGACAAAAGATGATGTTGCTAGTTATGGTGACGGTAGTTATGTCAACATCTATAAAGGTGCTTTGGACTTCACCGATGTAGCGGTTGTAGCTGAGGAGGGTGTTAATCCAGAAATTCTAGCATATGCAAAAGAAAAAGGAATTCAGGTCTTTGAACCTAATGGTGATGAAGATTATGAAGCTTTCAATGATCTTTTTGATCAATTTGCTCCTGTAGAAGAAGAAACAACGGTTTAAAATAGAAATTAAACGTATTTAAATAGCGTCTAAGAAATTAGACGCTATTTTTTGTGAAATATCATCAGTGAAGGATCTCTTATATATTAGATTAAAATCTGATTGTTAACAAATAAGTTTTGCGTTTGATTTAATGGCAAGGATGATAATTTAAAATGTTACCTTAGCTTTATTATGAAAATTAAAGTTGGATTTGGCTTTGATGTCCATCAATTAGAAGAGGGGCATCCATTTATAGTAGGTGGAGTAGAATTGGATCATCATGCTGGTGCATTCGGCCATTCGGATGCGGATGTTTTGGCTCATGCCATTTGTGATGCGCTCCTGGGGGCCGCAAATTTAGAGGATATTGGTTATCATTTCCCAAATACAGATGAGCAATGGAGAGGTATTAGCAGTCTTGTTTTACTGAAACATTGTGTTAAGCTAATTGGAGATAAGGGGTATACCATAGGGAACATTGATGCTATGCTATGCCTGGAGGCTCCTAAAATTAAACCGTATATCGGACAGATGAAGGCTAAAATATCGGAGGCCTCAGGTTTGGACGTTGATGATATTTCGATCAAAGCAACGACGAATGAATCCATGGGATTTGTCGGAAGACAAGAGGGGGTAGTAGCATATGCTGTTTGTTTGATCGAAAAAGCTTAAACTTTCTGTTTCTTTTTAAAAAAGAAGCAGGCAACAATAAAACTGATTGCTGTAAGTACGAATCCTAGATAGAAAGGAGCTCCTGGTAAATAAAGGGCTTCTTTTTTATCTGTAAAGTGAGCAAACAACCAGCTCATGACGGGAGGGCCTATAATGGCTGTTAAGCTAATAATACTTGTTAATCCACCTTGTATCTGTCCCTGCTCATTCGATGGCGTTTCGTTGGATACAAGGCTCTGGATAGCTGGGCCTGCGATTCCCGCAAATACATATGGTATTACGGCTAGGAAAATTAACCATGGAGCGTATGCCATCCCCATTAAGGGCATCGATATCACGTAGAGTCCAGATCCAATTAAAATACTTTTTTCTAATCCCAATTTTGGAATAATAATTCGAATCAGTCCGGCTTGAACTATAGCCAACAACATACCTATAAAACCCAAAGAGATACCAACCATTCTTTCATCCCATTGAAATCTTTCCATGGTGTAATATGACCAAGTACTTTGTACGGCATGAGAAGAGATGTTTATCAGAAAGATGCAAAAAAATAATTGTTTTAGATGCGGGTATTTAGCAAGTTGCTTGAAGGCACCTACCGGATTTGCATTTTTCCATCTGAAAGGTCTTCTGTTTTCTTTTTTTAATGATTCTGGAATAAAAAAATAACCATATAAGAAATTCAAAAAACTTAATAATGCTGCTGCGAAAAACGGTATTCTGGCACCATAATGCCCCAATAACCCTCCTAGCAATGGACCTACTATAAAACCTAAGCCAAATGCAGCTCCCAATAATCCGAAATTCTGAGCTTTTTTCTCGTGCGAACTGATATCTGCTATAAATGCAGCAGCTACTGTGTAGCTGGCTCCTGTAATACCTGCTATAAACCTACCGATGAATAACCACAGGATGGTTGGAGCTAACCCCATGAGTAAATAGTTGATAGAAAAGCCTAAGAGTGATATTAAAAGGATGGGTCTTCTACCAAATCGGTCACTGAGATTACCTAACACGGATGCAAAGAAGAATTGAGTTAATGCATAACAAAACATGAGCAAACCACCATATCGCGATGCATCACTTAATGTGCCGCCAATCAATTCTTCAATTAATTTAGGCATTACAGGTATAATAATACCTAAACCAATGACGTCAATTAGTACGGTTAAAAAAATGAAAAATAGACTTTTTGAAGTGTTGACTTGCATATTTTACTGTTTTTTATTTTTAGATAGGCTTTTAAACGATTTACTGGCCTATAGCTTTATCATTTATTTTAATAATCTATATGTTTTTGCCTGTCACGAATGACAGACAATTGATTTGTTTTTAAATCTAAACTAAATTTCTGAAATACCAAGCTTTAGCGATATTGAAAAATTAGGATCATACCCTAAGGATTGTTTTTGAACCAATCAAAGGCGATCTGTTTTATTTAGAAAATGGTTTTAAAGACTGAAATGTGCGATTGGTTTAAAGTTTCTTTTTTGTAGTAATTGATTCTTTTTCAGTGTTTTTTTAACGGATGTTGTATCGAATGAAGATTCCTCAAAATATTTGTAATATCTTTGTTGTCATGCACATAATCTTTGGCACATTATCTGATATTGTAGCGGAGGCATATGTCATCATATTTTATAATGATCAAATCGAGAAAGAATAAGGTTCAATGAAGAGAGAATCAAAAAAAACCAACTGCAACCAGAAGATATTAAGCGGTACACACGTAATTTCTGGAAATTTATTATTGGAATAATAGCTTTTGGGTTTCTATTTATATTTAGTGTTCGCCTGGGGTTATTTGGAAAGTTACCGTCTTTTAGTGATTTAGAAAATCCTAAGAGTAATTTAGCTTCGGAAGTTATAACGGAAGATAATAAGGTTTTAGGTACTTATTATATTCAAAATAGGTCAAATGTGAAGTATAGTGAGTTGTCACCTTACTTGATACATGCCTTGATCTCAACAGAGGATAAGCGTTTTTACGATCACTCCGGTATTGATTATACACGTACTTTTACGGTCATTTTCCACACTTTAACTGGAAATAAACAAGGAGGGAGTACGATTACACAGCAATTAGCTCTTAATTTATTTTCAGACGGTCGTGCTAAAAGTGCTCCTAAGCGTATCATTCAAAAGTTTCAGGAATGGATAACTGCTGTTCGTTTAGAGCGTAATTATACCAAAGAAGAGATTATCACCATGTATTTCAATACAGTGGACTTTGGAGCATATAATACCTATGGTATTAAATCAGCCGCACGTACTTATTTCAATACAACTCCTGATAAACTTACTGCAGACCAAGCTGCTTTATTAGTGGGTATGCTGAAAGGTCCGGGCGTTATTCTCCTGTCAGGTATCCGCAAAACGCATTAGCGCGTAGAAATACAGTCTTGGACAATATGAATAAAGCAAATTTCATTTCTACAGAGGAAGAGGCTAGTGCACAAGCTAAACCATTGGGATTACAATTGAAAATCGCCAATTATGGGGAAGGTTTAGCACCTTATTTTCGTGCGGTATTAAAAGAAGAAATCAAGAAAGAATTTTCAAAATTATCGATTACCAAATCGGATGGTACACCTTATGATCTGGATCGTGATGGGTTGAAAATTTATACAACAATTAATATGTCCATGCAGCAATATGCTGAAGATGCCCAGAAAGAATGGATGAAATCTTTACAGGGTAAGTTTGCTGTACAATGGAAAAATAAGGATCCTTTTAAAGGAGATAAAGCCAAGTTACTGACGACAGGTATGCGACGTTCTGAACGCTACCGTGTTTTGAAGGAAAATGGACTTTCTGAAGATGAAATCAAGAAAGCATTTCAGGTAAAAGTTCCGATGTCTATTTTCACTTGGAAGGGTTCTGTGGATACTGTTATGGCTCCGATTGATTCTATCAAATACAATAAATTGATGTTACGTAATGCAATGATGTCGATGGAACCAAAAACTGGACATATCAAGGCTTGGTCGGTGGAATAAATTTTGAGCATTTCAAGTATGATCAAGTAAAAATGGGGACGAGACAGGTCGGTTCAACTGCCAAGCCATTTACTTATGCTGTCGCAGTTGATAATGGCTACTCTCCATGTTACAGTATTCCAAATTATCAACAGACTTATGGAAATTGGACACCAAGGGGTACAGCTGAAGGTGGGAATCCGATTACTTTAGCTAATGCATTGGCCTTGTCTCAGAATTATGCGACTGCATATTTGGTGAATCAAGTTACACCGGAGGCAGTTGCTGCATTGACGAAACGTATGGGTATTACCAGTGATGTCCCGAACTATCCATCCATTTCACTTGGAGCATATGAAGCTTCTGTATTTGATATGGTTGGTGCTTATTCGGCATTTGTAAATCATGGTACCTGGATTGAACCTAATGCGATCTTGAGGATCGAAGATAAGAATGGAACTCCTATTTATGAAAAGGCACCTAAAGTTGTTAAGGCTTTGAACAGTGAGTCTGCTTATATTATTGTAGACATGTTAAAATCGGTTGTCTCGAAAGGTACAGGAAGACGAATTCAATGGAAATATCATCTGACGAATCCAATCGGAGGAAAGACGGGTACAACCAATGATAATGCTGATGCTTGGTTTATCGGGATCACTCCTGAACTGGTGTCGGGTGTCTGGACAGGAGCTGAAGATCGTAGTATTAGTTTTGCGAATATGCAAGACGGGCAGGGAGCTGCAGCAGCAATGCCTGTATTTGCACTTTATATGCAGAAGGTGTATGCAGATAAAACCTCAATTATACGAAGGGCGATTTTGAACTTCCTGAAGGTGGGCTAACGCGAGTAGTCGACTGTTCTAAGTACTGGGGAGGGGGCGGAAGCTCCGGAGCAGACAGCACGGGTTCGGAATCAAACTTAAATGATGATCGATTAGGTTTTTAAATTTTATTAAATAAAGATATAAAGCCAGATAATTGAGTTTTTCGAAATTTGTTATCTGGCTTATTTGTTATATATGAGCGTGTTTGATTATAAAGAGGAGCTTAAAAGAATTCCACATAAGCCTGGGGTTTATCAGTATTTTGATAAACAGGATGTCCTGATTTATATCGGTAAAGCTAAAGATCTCAGGAATCGGGTTGGTTCTTATTTTGTGAATGAAACGCAACATAACGGTAAGACGCGTGTATTAGTTCGTCAGATCAACCGTATTTCTTTTACAATTGTAGATACGGAGATTGATGCATGGTTGCTGGAAAATTCATTGATTAAGAAACATAAGCCCAAGTATAATGTATTATTAAAAGATGATAAAACTTATCCTTGGATTGTCATTAAAAATGAACGCTTTCCCCGAGTTTTTTGGACACGTAAATATATTAAAGATGGCTCTCGGTATTATGGTCCTTATGCCTCTGTAGGGATGATGCACATTGTATTGGACGTAATCCGGGATCTTTTTCCGCTAAGGACCTGTAATTTGGCACTGACTCAGGAGAATATTGCTAGGGGTAAATTCAAAATTTGCCTTGAATATCAGATTGGCAACTGTAAAGGTCCATGTGAAGGTTATCAATCTGAAGAAGATTATGATCAGAATCTGAGTGATATTAAAGATATTTTAAATGGTAAAATTTCTGTTGTCACGAATAGGATTAAAGAGCAGATGTCTGCTGCAGTATCGGAAATGAATTTCGAAAAGGCGCATTCCTTTAAGATGAAATTAGATAAACTGGATCTGTATCAGAGTAAGTCTACAGTTGTTAATTCATCTATCACGAATGTTGATGTTTTCAGTATTGCATCGGATGAAAGTTATGCTTTTGTTAATTATTTAAAAGTGATGAACGGGGTAATCATTCAAACACAGACTGTTGAAATGAAGCGGCGACTGGATGAGACTGAACAAGAACTTCTTGCTTTAGCGATTCCTGAGATCCGGGATCGGTTTAAAAGCTTATCACGAGAAATTATCGTTCCATTTGAACTGGATATTCAGGAAATGATCAGATCAAATTTACGGTTCCAAAACTAGGGGAAAAGAGAAAACTATTGGATCTATCGTTGAAGAATGTAGCGTTCTTTAAAAAAGAACGATTGCTACATTATGAGAAATTGAATCCAGATGTACGTGTAGATCGTATTTTAACGCAGATGAAGAAAGATTTGCGGTTAAATGTCTTGCCTCAGCATATTGAATGTTTTGATAACTCTAATATTCAAGGTAGTTATCCTGTATCTGCTATTGTAGTCTTTAAAGATGGTAAGCCATCAAAAAAGGATTACCGACACTTCAATGTTAAAACAGTAGTAGGTCCAAATGATTTTGCCACGATGGAGGAGGCTGTATATAGGCGATATAAGCGGGTTTTGGAAGAAGATGGTGATTTACCTCAGTTGATTATTATTGATGGGGGTAAGGGACAGTTAGGGGCCGCTTTGAAAAGCTTGCGATTATTAGGGATAGAGAAACAGGTTACAGTAATTGGTATTGCTAAGCGGCTGGAGGAGCTGTATTATCCGGGTGATCAATATCCTCTCTATTTGGATAAAAAATCGGAAACTCTTAAAATCATTCAACACTTGCGGGATGAAGCCCATCGGTTCGGAATTACTTTTCACAGAAATCAACGTAGCCGAAAAACTTTTGTATCTGAACTCGAAGATATTCCTGGCATAGGTAAGACTACGGTAGAGAAATTACTGACTACCTTTAAATCTGTTAAGAAGATTAAAGAGGCTCCAGAAGAAGAGTTGAGAAAAGTGTTGAACTTAAAACAGCTACAGGCACTTTTAGCACATTTTAAGCGAAATTAAGCGCGTTTGTCTTGCATTTTTTATTAAGAGAAAAGCCCCAATAAGTTGATCACTAATGGGGCTTTTGTATGCTTGTTAACATTTGTACTTAAAACTATTTTCTAGCATTAGTCGTCATAACCAAATCTTTTTAAGTAATTTTTCTTACTTCTCCAATCTGGAATTACTTTTACGAAAACCTCAAGAAAGACTTTTTTGTCAATAAATGCCTCAATATCCTGGCGAGCGTACGTGCCGACTTTTTTAATCATTGATCCACGGTACCGATGATGATATTCTTTGTGAATCACGCTCCACAATGATTTCTGCAGCGATACGAGTTATCTTAGGTTCTTCTTTATAAGATGTAACAACGACTTCAGTACTGTAAGGAATTTCCTTATCATACAGTTTGAATATTTTTTCGCGAATCATTTCCGAAACAAAGAAACGCATTGATTTGTCTGTTAATTCATCTTTTTCATAGTAAGGAGCATGTACAGGAAGTTTTTCCTTGATATAGTCCATTACTCCAGTGATATTATGATTAAGAAGTGCTGATACCGCAAAAATAACTTCTGGATTGATCGTTTCTTTCCAGAACTCTACTTTAGCCATCACTTCTGCTTCGTTAGACTTGTCAATTTTATTGATAAGAACAGCTACTGGAGAACTTGTTTTTTTTAATTTCTCAATAACATCATTTTCATCATATTTTTCATTGATATCTGTAACAAGTAAAATAATGTCCGCATCGATCAGCGATCCTTGGACAAAATTCATCATTGATTCTTGTAACGAATAGTTTGGTTTGATGATACCAGGTGTGTCTGAAAAGACAATTTGGTGCTCCTCATCATTGACTATTCCAATAATGCGGTGTCTTGTTGTTTGAGCTTTAGGAGTGATGATAGACATCTTTTCACCCACTAAAGCGTTCATTAGCGTAGACTTACCTGCATTAGGTTTACCGATGATGCTTACGAATCCTGCTTTATGCGACATTTTTTTTAATTTAATTAGGATTACAAAGAAACAAAATATATCTTTGTGCTCCAATTCGGAGGTAAAGATATCTTGCTTTTTAACACAAAAAGGACGATTGAACTAAAAATATATTGCGGGATGGAGCAGTTGGTAGCTCGTCGGGCTCATAACCCTGAAGGTCAGTCAGTCGATCTGATTCCCGCTACTACAAGAGTCTGTTGA